>WTAY01000206.1 GCA_013139345.1 Methylophaga sp.
ACTAATTTAAGATCAGCAAAAGGTGTTTGACCTGCTGCTTGAGCGTCAAGACCAGTGTGAACACCGATGATTTGTGCACCGTTAGCTGCTGCATCAGTTGCACATGCTGCTTTATCTTTAACGCTGATTAAATCAATTTGAGCTTCAGCATTGCTTGCATTAGCTGCGCCGATTACGCCAGCCATTGTTGCTTTATCAGAAACACCAAGAACAGTACAGATGTCAGCACCAGCTTCGTAGAAAGGAGTTGACTCGTAACCACCAGCATCCATAGTTTTAAGATCAACTAAAAGTAGTTTGTTAGGGAATTTTGCTTTCAAAGCTGTAACAAGCTCAAGACCATTGTATTTGATACAAGGCGTACCGATTTCTAAGATGTCAACATAGGGTGCTACTTGCTCTGCAAGTGCGATTGTTGCGTCAAAATCTAGAGAATCTAGAGCCATTTGAATAAGTGCTTTTGCTGCCATGTTGACATGCTCCTAAAAGTAATTAAGTTTAAAATACGTTGAATCTACGCCCCGAGAATATAAGCTAGCTTATGCGTTAATGTCAATTAATTAGGGTTAGATATGGTCTAAGAGTTAGGTATCATGCTGGACAAGGATATTTAACCTATGCCAAGCTATAACCATATATTGATGAACAAGCGCAGTTTTTTAGCAGAAATTAAGGTTTGGTGGGCCAAAGTAATGAGTAAAATAGACAATCTTGCAGGTTTAATTATTGATATGGATGGTGTGCTTTGGCATGGTAATAATCCAATTGATGGTTTGGTAGAGCTTTTTTCAACGCTGAGACAGTTATCACTGCCTTTTATTCTTGCTACGAATAATGCCAGCCTTACTCAGCAGCAATATGTTGATAAGTTACGCACGATGGAGGTGGATGTTTCTTTAGACGAGGTATTAACGTCGAGCATGGCGACTGCACGTTATTTAGTTCAAAAGTTACCTGTAGCTCAAAGGCGGGTGTTTGTCATTGGTGAAGACGGTTTGAAGCAACCACTTGTTGAACAAGGATTTATTCTTACCGACCTTTATCAGGTGAACCAAACCGCTAGAGGCATTACAGATCAAGGCGCTGATATTGTCGTGTCAGGTTTAGATAGGCAACTTACTTGGGATAAGTTGGCGACAGCAACCTTGAATATAAATGCTGGTGCAGCATTTTATGCGACAAATTCAGATACCACCTTGCCGACAGAGCTCGGAGAGGTGATGGGAAATGGAGGGACTATTGCAGCACTTGAAGCAGTGACAGGGGTTAAAGCGACGAGTATTGGCAAGCCCGAACCAATACTTTATCAGCAAGCATTAGAAAAACTCGGAACCACCGCAGCAAACACGATTGCAATCGGTGACCGCTTAAACACTGATATATTAGGAGCTGTAAATGCAGGGCTTCGTAGCATATTAGTTCTGACGGGGATTTCTTCAAAAGAAGATATCGCCGAAGTTACGTATAGTCCAACATGGGTAATGGCTGATATTATTGAAGTGAGTGAAATGTTACGACAATCAATATTAAGTGAATGAAATTAAACATAAGGAAAGCACACAATGAAAAAGATGATTAATGGTGTAGAAAGCCTATTAGAAGAAAGTCTAAATGGGTTTGCTAAGGCACATAACGATATTATTCAATTTAATCATCAACCTCATTTTATAAGCCGGAATAAACCTACGAAACAGGGAAAAGTCGCTCTTATTTCGGGGGGCGGTTCAGGGCATGAACCCTTACATACGGGACTGGTCGGTAAAGGAATGCTTGATGCTGCCTGTCCAGGACAAATTTTTACCTCTCCGACACCGGATCAAATGATAGCTGCAGCAGAATCTGTTGAAAATGGCGGTGGTGTGTTATTCATCGTTAAAAACTATGCTGGCGATGTGATGAACTTTGAAATAGCAGCTGAAATGTTAGATTGTGAGCATGCAACAGTCATTGTGAGTGATGATGTGTCATTACCCAAAGATCATAGCACTGGCCGCCGCGGTGTGGCTGGAACCTTAATTGTTGAGAAGATTGTTGGTGCTGCCGCAGAATCAGGTGCATCACTTGCTGAATGCAAGGCTTTGGCTGAGCGTGTTAACAATGCAACAGCATCAATGGGAGTCGCACTCACGAGTTGTACCGTGCCTGCTATTGGTCAACCGACCTTCGATATTGGTGCCAATGAAATTGAGATGGGGGTGGGCATTCATGGTGAGCGGGGCCGTGAACCGATGGACTTAGTTAGTGCGAGTGAAATAGTTGAACATTTAACTAGAGCGATAGATGAAGACTTAAGCCCTCCAAAAGGTCAAAAGGTCTTACTGCATATTAATGGCTTTGGTGCGACACCTTTGATGGAGTTATACCTAATGTACGACCTTGCAGCACAACATTACCAAGAACAAGGCGTTGAAGTGGTACGTTCATTAGTGGGTAACTACACCACGTCGCTTGACATGGCGGGCGCTTCAATTACTTTGACGTTGCTTGATGATGAATTAACTGTATTGTGGGACGCGCCTATTCATACGGCTAATTTACGTTGGGGGTGTTGATTATATTCATCTCTGCGTTGCTATGGTGAATTATCTATTGAGTTAACACCTCAGCAATCGCACAAATCATTAACTGACTGGTTCGTGCGCCAGCATCAATATGCCCTTTAGAACGTTCACCAAGGAATGATGCACGGCCTTTAGTGGCTATTAAGTCTTTAGTTGATTCCATGCCCTTGATGGCTTCTGAAGCAACATTGTCTAACATTTGGTTAAATGGCACAGTGTTTGAACGATCAGCCTGCAAACTATTTACAACAGGTATCAATGTATCTAACATTGTTTTTTCACCAAGATCCGCTTTACCGCGCTGTTTGACTGACTCTACCCCAGCCATAAAAATATCAGGAAATGTTGAACTATTAAGGTCTTTTCCTTTTGCTGCTTTAGCCATGCTGATAAAGAGAGTTCCAAATAATGAGCCGGATGCTCCACCCATAGTCGACATTAATGTCATGCCTATTTTCATTAAGGCGGGAGACCAATCTAATATGCTGAGTTCATCATCAATCTTAGCCAAGGCTTCTAAACCTCGTTGTAAATTAATCACATGATCACCATCACCAATTGCGCGATCTAGTTCGGTTACTTCATCAATATTGTCGTTAATACAGTGCTGGATTGAGGTGATAATATTACTCAGTGATACTGGCATGAGGATTCCAAGTCTATTTTTTGATAAATAAGAATTTACCACATAGACACGAAGAACACAGAGAATAATTAGGAACTACAGAATATTGTTAGGGTATTTATTGCAAGCAAAAAAAAGCCCCAACCAGAAGGTTGAGGCTTTTTTAAATCTTACTTCAAGAATCAAATCATACGATTTGAGACTTTAGGTTGTTTTGTAGTCTTTAGAAGAATACGAAACCACCAAGAGAGATGATATCTTGGTCAAATGCAGCTTTGTTATCATCTTCTACAGCTGTGTATTCTGCAACCAATTTAAGGTTAGCATTTACATCGTGGTATACACCAACAGTCCATTTTTCAATTGTATCGTTAGTTGCTAGGTTGTCATCTTCAAGTTCTGCGTATTGTGCAGAAACTAAAGTTGTACCAGCAAAACGGTAACCAGCTTGAACTAGGTATTGAGACCATTCTGTAGCATCTGATTCAGAATCAGAGTATTGAGCCATTGCTTCAAAACCAGCAACTGCAAGTGTAGCACCAACAGTATATGCATCTGTATCGTTAGCACCTGAGTTATCAGCATCTTGAGTCATACCACTAACCCATGCAGTGTAAGAACCACCGTCAAATGCGCCAGCGTAGCTTAAGTCAGCTTCATAACGTAAATCTTCAGATTCTGTTTGACCAGATTTAATAGAACCAGTAGGTTTAGTGTTTAGAGAAAGAACACCATTAGAAGGATCCATAACTGCTAATGCAATTTTGAAACCGTTCATGTCTGGAGAAGTCCATTTTACTTGTGAGCGCCATGCAGCGTAATCATAACCAAGACCGATACCACCTAGAGTTGTTGTACCGTTACCAGCTGTACCGTAACCCACACCGAAAAGAGTTTGATCAGTTAAGATGTTGTGTGAACCATAAAGACCTAATGCTTTACCAGCTAGAACTTGACCAAATGAACCGTCAACTGTGAAGTAAACTTCACGTTGCTCAAAGCCATCATAGCTATCTTTGTTTGTAGATGGGCTGAAAGAGATGTGAGCAGCGATATCAAGACCATTCATTGTTGGTGCTTTCATATCAAAGTTGATGAATGCTGGTAATAGACCATCGCGTACTTCAGCTACATCTTCGCCTGTTGCTTTGTTATCTGTGAATGTAACGAATTGGTTAACTAAACCGCTAACGCCTAATTCCCAGCCATCGTTAGCTGCTACTGTTACTGCTTGTGCAGAAGTTGATGCAGCTGCAAATGCAACTAGACCAGCTAATAATTTTTTGTTAAATGTC
Organism: Methylophaga sp.; assembly: GCA_013139345.1. Lineage (GTDB taxonomy): Bacteria > Pseudomonadota > Gammaproteobacteria > Nitrosococcales > Methylophagaceae. Next base: position 4,482 of record WTAY01000206.1, read on the forward strand.
ATTTTTATATACCTAATTAGATTACTTTAAGTTTCTCTCGTAACCGGAGTAGTACTCGGTTGAGAAGCTATTCTCCCGATCTGGGGAACTTTTGCAACACTTTTGCAACAAAAAAAGGGAAATTTTTCCCAACAGGTGTTTTTTGTGTTTTTTTTACCACAAATGGCGTTTTCTTCCTTAACATTGAATGATTGCGGATATAAATCGTGTCATTATTGAATGTCACCCACGGTCATTCTCGAATATTTTTATCGAGAATCTATTGTTTTTAGTAGATCCCAGCTAGAAGCTAGCTAGAATGACGAAATAAAAAATCTGCATTTTGAATGATTAATAGTTGTTGAGCTGGGATTGGTAGGTCCTTAACTTTAGCGCGATTAAAACTGTCACCCTCATCCCAACCTTCTCCCTCAAGGGAGAAGGGGCTTTAGCTCCCTCTCCTGTTGGAGAGGGTTGGGGTGAGGAGGAAACATTAAGGATTAATGGGGAGCCATAGGCATTGAAAATAACCATTATCGTTGGATCCCCGTTTTCACGAGGATGACAGACTTTTACTGTTTTTTACAGATTGTAATGATTACGGATATAGAGCTTCAGGAACATCCAATAAATGTGTCAATTTTGTCACAGCAATTGTTCAAACTCATCAATCGGTACCGGTTTACTATAAAGGTAGCCTTGTAGGTGTGTGCAGCCTTCACTTAATAGGCACTGTTGTTGCTCTATTGTTTCGACACCTTCTGCAATGACGGTGAGCCCTAGACTATAGGCCATTGAGATTATGGTACGAACAATAGCTTGGTCACTGCTATCAGCAACGAGGTCTTGCACGAAGGAACGATCAATCTTAAGTTGGAAAAGTGGTAAGTTTTTAAGATATTGTAACGATGAGTAGCCGGTACCAAAGTCGTCTAATGAAAATTGAATACCTATTTTAGCTAAGGCATTCATGGTCATAATGGTATCTTCGATATTACCTAGCAACAGACTTTCAGTTAATTCTAGTTTAAGTAGCTGTGGATTAATATTATGACGCTGGATAGTTGCTTGTACTTGAGCGGCAAAATCAAGTTGGTGAAATTGCTTTGCACTGACGTTAACGGATAAGCTGAGATCGCGTGTGAGCGGGTTTTGTTGCCACGCCTTGAGTTGAGCACATGCCGAATCTAGCACCCATTGACCTATTGTTATGATAATCCCCGTTTCTTCTGCAAGTGGAATGAACTCATAGGGGGGAATTAAGCCACGTTCCGGGTGGATCCAACGAATTAAGGCCTCAGCACCTATCGCTTTACGATCATTATCTACTTGTAGTTGATAATACAATTGGAAGTGTTGTTTTTCGACGGCTTGATTTAACTCATATTCAAGTTCTACCCGGGCATTAATTCTAGCCTGCATTTCTGGGTCAAAAAATCGTAGGGTATTACGACCATCGCTTTTGGCTTGATACATTGCAATATCAGCTTGTTTTAATAATTCCTCAGCATCTGATGTGTGGGCTTTGAATAGGGTGGCACCTATGCTGGTACTACTTGTATGTTTATGGGGGCCTAATTGATACGGTTGGTTTAATGACGTTAGAATTTTATGTGCAATTGTTTCTGTTTGTGCTGCAGCTTTAATGGTCGATTCATCTAACCTTTCCAACATGACAACAAATTCATCGCCACCAAAGCGTGCGATAGTGTCACCTTCTCGCACACAGGCGCCAAGTCGTTCTGCAACTTGTTGTAGTAATATATCGCCCACGTCATGGCCGAGAGTGTCATTGAGTGTTTTGAAATAATCAAGGTCAAGAAAGAGCAAGGCACCTTGAAGACCGCTACGGGCACTGGCTGCCATTGCGTGGCGGAGCCGATCCATTACCATACGACGATTAGGTAAATGGGTGAGTGAATCGTAATAGGCAAGATGTTCAATTTCTTGTTCGGCATTTTTTCTTTGTGTGACGTCGACAAAAACCCAGATAGACTCATTGATATCCCGATGTAATATGGCACCCCTCATATCAATCCAAAGGTGCTTACCATCTTTACATACAAACTCAAGCTCGTTACGAATGACACCTTTGTTTTTAATATTGGCATAGGCTTGGCCAATGGACAGGAAGTCTTCTTCATGTCTATAAAACTGACGAGTAGAACAACCAATTAATTCATCTTGCTTGTAACCCAGTGTGTTTTCAAAAGCACTGTTAGCCCACATTATTTTTCGGTCACGTACAGTGACAATGCCGACGAGATTATTATTTAAAAGTGCAGTTTGTTCAGAGAGTAACTGCTCTACTTTTTCTAGTGCAAAGTTATGGCGGCCTGTTACCAATAACAAGATGACTTGAAGTAGGCTGGTAAGTATTAATCCGGTTAGAAGTGCTTGCCACGCTAAAAAAGAGTGCTGTTCTATTAAATAGTTTGAAGATGGGGATAAAGACAGTTGCCAGTTTCGTCCACCGAAATGAATATCACTCGTCCATTGATAGTTTGGGTTCTGAGAAAGGTTGGTATCTTTAGACTGGTATAAAGGACTATGACTCTTGGCAGAGCTTGTGTCGTAAAGTGCTACAGATAGGCCTTCAGGAAGTTGGTTTTGAAAAATATGATGCAGCATACTTTCAATACGGAACACCCCAACAGTATAGCCGGCAGGTATTGCTGAATCAGGCGTTAGAATTACTGGGGAGATAAGAAGGACACCAGTACTGGAGCCAGATTCTTGTACCAACTTAATAGGGGCGGTTACGGCCGGTTGTTTCGAAGTGTTAACCAAATGAAGTGTGTGTTGTCGCTTTTTATTTGATGCGATGTCGTAGCCTATGGCAGCACCATTACCAAGAAGGGGGCTAATATAGGCAACAGGAACATAGTTTTCACGTTGTTCAGCGGTTACTAGTTGTCCCTCTTTATCTCGTTGAGATATATGAAACTCGGGGATTGTTAATTGTTGTGAAATATCGGATTCAAAGCCATTTCGCTCAGAGGCATTGATGCGAGGGTTCCAACTTAGGGCATAGAGTTCGGGATGATTATCAAAAATTGCCTGCGTGAAGGTATCGAATTCTGAGTATCTTAAGTTTGGATTAACTTTTATTAAGTTGCCAACTGAACCTACAAGTTCTTGATAAGCATTGAGCTTTTGTTTTAATCGGTCAGTTAGAGGTGCGGCTGTTTTCTCGAGCTGATGTTTAATCTGCTCTCTTTCATTATGAGAGATATAGAAAAAGATCACCAAGGTCATTGCCAGAGCAATGAGTGTTGGAGGAGCGATTATTCTTATTCTTTGTGACCACCACTGTTCTCGATACTGAAGCATCATGAGGAATAGTGGCGTGAATAATACAACGCCAGTTGTATCTCCAATCCACCAGTAGAGCCATTGAGGTACTAACTCAGCAGGACTAATAATATTTGCTGCTAGAAGCGTTATGCCCCCCCACGTTGAGGCAATGAGACAGGCTATAGGGCCTGCAAGTAGCAATACCCAAAAAATATCAGTGGAGGAAAGTAACTTTTTTGAATCAGGTTTTGCGATGTACTTTATGAGTAAAACGCCTACCCATGCTTGTAAGCAACAACCAATGGCAATAAATGATGCGATGATAAAATTGGAAGCGCCAAGATCGCCAAAGCTAGAAGCCACCCATAGATTAATGCTTGCAGCACCTAAGCCAACGCCAAAAAGAAGTCGGGGGCCACCTAGAAAAACAGCAACAAAAGCAAGCCCTGCCGCTGGGTATACTGCAGTCGCATAAACAGATGTAACCCCAAGCTGAAGCCCAGAGAGGCCAAGTGAAAAGTAAGCAATAGCAACAATTAAATTAGATGCAATAAATTTAGGTGTTCTTGTTAGTGGCATTTACTTGAATCTTATATTTAATATGAGATAGAGAAAACGTTTTTACATCTAACTATTGATGTGCTTTTCAAATGTAGCTTATACATCATTAACTAATAGTGATAGTACCACTATAGCCATTATCATTGAAGATGCAGATTTTTATTTTGTCATCCCAGCATGTTTTTAGCTGGGATCTGCTTAGTACAATAGATTCTCGATAAAAACACTCGAGAATGACGAGTCTGTAAGCCCTGTATCTTTAAGTAGTTTGGGTATAGCCAGAACATTGAAGTGAAGACGTTCAAATTATGATTAAAATAATTATAAATATTAAGTAATTATTCAGCGTGTGTTCAGGTGGGGATAGCTATAATTACATCTCATTAAATATTAGATTAATTATTAATAACTTTAGATTAAAAGTATGTTTATAAGTAAGGGGCTAAAGGCTTAGCTCCCTCTCCTGTTGGAGAGGGGGGGGGAGGAGATAAAATTAAGGAATGAAAAGACGTGAAAATATATCCATGTGATTCTAAAGGGGAATATTGGGTGTATAATCAATACATTGATTACATTTGAGTTTGTGGAAAGCAAACATGGTTTTAATATGAAAAATAATATGCGAATACAATATATAGATAGTTAAGATGAGATTACTTTAAGACTTAGTGATCTCTGTTGAAGATCATTGAGTCGGCGTTATTTCATACCCATAATCAAGCAGTTTCATTGATTATGGGTATAAACCCCGACTTATGAAGTTTAAGTCGGGGTTTTTTTATACCTCGCGTTTGTCATCAAAGATGACAATGGAGGATGAGTAATGAAATTATTGGTAATTGGCGACCCTCATGGGTGTTATAAAAAAGTATTCGCTGCTATTAAAAAAAATAAACCTGAGGCAGTCATTCTATTAGGTGACTTAGGGCTTGAAGCGCCTCTAGAAGAGGTGTTGGATCCAATTTTAGACAAAACAGAAGTGTGGTTTATTCATGGAAATCACGATACCGATACGGATAGTGATTATGAGTTTTGCTTTGGTAGCAATTTGGCTCATCGGAACTTGCATGGAAAGGTCGTAGAAATTTCTGGTTTAAGAGTGGCTGGGCTTGGCGGTGTATTTCGAAGCAAAGTCTGGCATCCAGGTGCGAATGAGGGCCAGCCAAAGTGGGATAAGCGAGAAACATATATGCAGTATCAACCATCGAATATTAGGCGTAGTGCCCAACGATATGGCGGTCTACCTCGGCAGCATAATAGTAGTATTTGGTATGAGGATGTTGAATTTTTGAGTGACCAGAAGGCTGATATTTTAGTGACGCATGAAGCGCCCTCATGCCATCGACATGGGTTTGATGTACTTGATGACTTGGCCTTTAACATGGGGGTGAATCGTGTGTTTCATGGTCATCATCATGAGCATTATCAAGATGAAATTAGTAATGAAGAGCAGACCATTATTGTTGATGGTGTTGGCTTGGCTCAGTGTAAAAATGAACGGGGAGAATCGCTATGATTAAGCATGCAATCGTAACAATGATGAAGATGAGGCCACAGATATGTGCATCTCAGATATAAGGCCTAGCCAGATAGTTTGGCCTAACACACTGCAATAGCGACCTCTCTAAGTATTGAGAGGATGAATATCCTCTCGGTACAGGTAAGATCTACCTAAACCCCGACAGGATAATTCCCTGTCGGGGTTTTTTATTACTCAATTTATGAGCGGCTGGCAGGTTATTTACACCAAAACATGGAGAAAACTATGACTACAGAAGCATCTGATGATGAGTTATGGGCACAGGTTGTAGAAGAGCTTGACCGAGAAAGGCTGGCTCAGAAGGAGCTGGATATTGAGGCATTACGAAAACAAAAGAGTAAGCGACGTAAAGCTAAGAAGCTGACGCTAAAATTGTTTGATGCTGGGCTCGTTCAGACTGAGTACGAAAATGAGGCTAGGGATAGTCGGCGTGAGAGCTTTTTATCGGCGATGAAGGAAGAGAGGTCTCGTAAGTCGTTGGTGAAGGTCAATCGAGAAACGTTTAAACGATTAAAAGCCTTGGCGAAGAAGTTTCCAAATTTCAGCCATGTTATTACTCGTTATGAGGACTCATTACGACTAAGAAAGTTGGGGGGGATTGCGACAGTATGGTTGCCTCCCATTGTGCACTCCTAGAGAAATGGGCAAAGTGCTTGAGCGGTCATGTGCCAATGCTGCAAAACGGAAAGGAAAAGAAAAAGGGAAAATTAGACTTTTGCAGAAGGATATTGAGCTTCCTAAAGGTGAGAGCACAAAATGGATTGGTTTCTAGAGCATAAGGTTATCAGTAGAACAAGGATGTTTACTGTCAATAGGAGTTGAAAAATGACAAGAGACCTAGAGTTACAGTTATTTGAACGTTGTCCCATGCTATATAGGTATCGTTCTGATGAAGGCTCTGCCAACCAACATTATATGTTGGATTTAGGAATTAACTGTGGTGATGGTTGGTTCCCATTAATTCTTGATGTTTCAGTAAAAATTGAAACACTGATTGAGGGCATGAAACAGGTGGGTCATCAGGAATCTTTGTTGCCCGTTGCGCTGTGGGTAAAAGAAAAATATGGCGGCTTACTTTTCGACACCGATAACTCGACAGATGAGATTGATCGCTTAGTTATTTTGGCTGAAGACAGGTCGATGGCGATCTGTGCTGTTTGTGGCGATGCAGGGAAGCTACAAGGACCTTACTGGAGCAGTTGTTTATGTGACTCCTGTCAATCACTCAATGATAAGACAAATAGACAAGGGAAATAGAAATGATGAAAGAGCAACCATTATTTATCGATTTTGAAGCATCAAGTCTGAATATGGCGAGTTATCCGATTGAAGTGGCATGGTCAATGGAGGATGGCAGTATTGAAAGCCATCTGATTAATCCTTATGCCATTGATAGCTGGACAGATTGGGAGCCAGACTCTCAAGCTATTCATGGATTATCTAGAAAGCTATTGTTGAAACAAGGCAAGCAGCCTAAATGGCTAGCCCAGAGAATGAATGAGGTCTTGTCTGGGAAGGTGATGTTAAGCAATGGCTATGAGTTTGATTTAGATTGGTGTGAGACTTTATTTAAGGCTGGCGATGAGGAGATGCAGTTCAAGCTAGGCGATACATGGCATGTATTTGGACGAAAAATTAACACTACTTTATTCGTTGATGGAAAAAAACCAGAAGATAGAGCAAGCGCTATATATAAGGTATTGACTGACATTAGCGAACAAGCATGGAAGCAAGTAGAAGGAAAGCAACACCGCGCAGGTACCGATGTGCAGCAGTTAATTGAAATGTGGAAGATTGTGAATAAGTGAATGTGATGTATTTGGGCACAAAAATGAATATACCGGTAATCATTCAAAATGCAGAAAAACAGTCACAGTCCGTCCCCCCCTCATCCCAACCTTCTCCCTCAAGGGAGAAGGGGCTAAAACTCCCTCTCCTGTTGGAGAGGGTTGGGGTGAGGAGATAAAATTAAGAATTAATGGAAATGATGAATTGGGGAAGTCTGCATTTTCAATGATTATAGGGATAAATAGTTCGCAATATTCAGGGTGTGTTCAGCTTAACTTTGTATACTCGATACATGTTTTAAAGACTCCCATTAATTGTAATAAAGAAGAGATGAAAGAATGATTCGAATAGCATTAATAATAATGTAGGCATCACCGATTATTGTTCAGTGATGCCTAAGTTATATACCCAACCTACTTGAATATGCAGAGCTTATAACTCTCGTCATTCTCGAGTGTTTTTATCGAGAATCTATTGTCTTGAGAAGATCCCAGCTAAAAGCATGCTGGGATGACAGGATAAAAAACTGTAGTTTGAATAATTAGCGATATAAAGAGACAACACTGAGCCAGAATAAGCTGGCGATCACATGCGGATGCTGGTTTTTTTTGTGCCTAAAATAAACTCAGTTCTGATCAAGGGAGAAGGATTAGATGAACAATGTAAACGCGAACAGTACGGTGAACTACCTTGTGCCTACGGTTGTGGAGCAAACTCCAAAAGGTGAGCGAGCTTATGATATCTATTCACGATTATTGAAGGACCGAATCATTTTCTTAGTAGGAACAATTGAAGACCAAATGGCTAATGTAATTTGTGCTCAAATGTTATTTCTAGAAGCAGATAATCCTGACAAAGATATTCATTTATATATTAACTCACCAGGTGGCGTTGTAACGGCAGGAATGGCCATTTATGACACGATGCAATTTATCAAACCTGATGTCAGCACAATGTGTATCGGTCAGGCATCAAGCATGGGCTCTTTTTTGTTGGCTGCAGGTGCAAAGAGTAAGCGTTATTCCACGCCTAACTCTCGTGTAATGATTCATCAGCCACTAGGTGGTTATCAAGGGCAAGCATCGGATATTGAGATTCATGCAAAAGAGATTTTGTCATTGAGACATAAGTTAAACACCATGCTGGCGGGCCATACAGGTAAAGCTGTGGCAGAAGTTGCTAAAGATACTGATCGGGATAACTTTATGAGTGCTCAGGATGCATGCGATTACGGCTTGATTGATAAAGTAATTAGTAAGCGTAATTAAGAAGACTGATGATGGAGCTAGCCCCAAAATAAGTACAGATGAATAAGGATCTAATAGCTTAACTCCCTCTCCTGTTGGAGAGAGCTGGGGTGAGGAGATAAAATTAAAGATTGATACCTATGCCAAAAAGACACAAAAGCACAGGGTTTTTCTGCATTTTGAATGACCATCGGTATATACCCATGATAAATGAAAATGTAGGGCTTATAGCTCCCGTCATTCTCGAATGCTCTTATCGAGAATCTATTGTATTAAGCAGATCCCAGCTAGAAGCATGCTGGGATGACTAGATAAAAAATCTGCATATTGAATGATTACCGGTATAGATAAGAAAAAACAGCGTTTAAATAACAAGAATAAAGGGGCTAGGATGGATATTTACAATAGATCTCAAGTAAAACAAGCACAAGGAAAGATTGATAAGAGTGATCCTCGCTATCCTTTATATGAAGAACTGTTAAAAACACCGCCACATAAAGACCTCGCACCAGTGACAAGTGAACTTTTGCTGAAGCTGGAAAAATTGAAAGCAAAATATCCTAATTTTGAACAGGTGACAGAAGAGATTATCTGCTCACTTTTATTGGCTTTTATTGGCATCAGCAAAGTGCTTAAAACACCACCGATCTTGTTACATGGCCCTGCTGGAATTGGTAAGACACGTTACCTTAATGATGTGGCTGCTTGTTTTAATGTGGGCAGTGTTAAACAAATTGATATGGCATCTGCATCAGGTGGTTTCATTATTGGTGGTCACAGCACTCAATGGAAGGATGGTCGTCAGGGAATGGTGACAAAACACTTACAGGAAAGTCACTATGGCAACCCTATTCTAGTGTTAGATGAGATCGATAAAGTGGCTGATAATGGTCATAACCCCTCTGGGTCGCTATATAACCTTCTCGAACGCCATACCGCTGAAAAGTTTATCGACGAGGCATTAGAGCTACCAATGAATTGTGCTCATATCATTTGGTTTGCCACAGCTAACTCTTTGGATAAAATCCCTAATCCGATTAAATCTCGGTTTGAGATTTACCATGTTGAACTGCCCAATGAGCAGCAAATGAAAGGCGTCGTTAATTCTATTTATAGTGAATTGTTGGCTAATAATGACTGGGGAGGGGCATTTAATGTGTCATTAGCATCAGCGGTGATTAATGAGCTGAAATCTTACTCGCCTCGCGAGATCCACCGAGCATTGTGGAAAGCCTGTGCCAGAGCGGTACAACGAGGTAAATACTTTATCGGCAAACGAGAGCAATTGATTGATTTAATGCCAATGGATTTTGAGAAGAATCAAGAAAAGTCTAAAAAGGCGATTGGTTTTTATTAGGTTTATAGGCCCGTAATCAATGAATATGTAGATAAATGTTGTGTTTTTTGTGTCTTTTGACAGGGAGTATCAACACGTGTCTTAATTTTATCTCCTCACCCCAGCCCTCTCCAACAGGAGAGGGGGCTAAAAGCCTAGCTCCTTCTCCCTTGAGGGAGAAGGTTGGGATGAGGGGGCAACCTTAATAATGTGAAAATAAGAACAAATGAGAAAAGAACACCATCTCCAGAATACCCGTTTAATTTCTTACCTTACTGAGGGCTAGTCCTATGACTGAACTTCAATTGCAGCAATGTAGACAGTTACCAAATAATGATTATCACTGGTATCTCGATGATAAATCATGGGCGGATGCTTCTCATTTTCAGGTGCGTAATGATCATCTTAATATGCTTAAGCGCGGTTTATGTTTGCGTTGGGATAACTGGGTGGATTTACTCAAATCTCCTGATCGGCTGGAAACGCTCCTTAGACTAGCAACGCCAACAGGCGATTTATTTTTATGTGAAGATGGCCCGTTTAGTTGGCATGACTTGCATGATGAGTTTTGGGGCATTGGCTCTTACTTCTGGCCTGATCCAACCCCATTTGAATTGCAGATCCGTGAGCGAGTTAAAGCGAATGATGAATTATGGATTAGTCTTGGTTGCTATGACAATTGTGATGAGCAATCTAGAGATCTATTACTGCAAATCTATGAAGAGATTATTGTTGATGTGCAGCAGCATGAGGAAAAAGATGATAAACGGTATTTTAGAGCTATTGACTACCGTTTATTTGATTGTGATGAAGAATGGATTGATGGTTCAGAGGGTAAGATCTGCGAGCTCTATCTAGATACATTAAAGCAAGCTGTCGGTGTTGATGATTGGGTTAGTTTCTTAAAGCATCCCGATAGGTTGCAACGGATCTTGAGCTCTGGGTCACCACAAAAAAACATCTCCGAATTGTCGATCTTAGAAGGGGGTGTTTATCAATGGCGAGATTTATTTTCTCCAGCATGGGGAGTCTACAGTATGCTTTGGCCTCATGTAATCGGCAATGAATCGGAAATGTTATGTAAGGTGAAAATGTTATGTAAAAGCTGGGACTCTGTAGGAGGTGAACTAGCTAAGTATCAAAATTTACAGCAGGGTATTATTGAAAATATGAATGAGATTAGCCATCACGCTCGTCGTATTCTTAAGTAAAGAGGATGTATTTTATTCTCTTTGAAGCACCAATTCATAGTCTCTTTTTCAAGATGGAGCTTACGTGAAAAGTAGTCAAGAGGAACACAAGCCCCGAGTTCTAACAATCAATTTCACCGATACATTGTCTGCTCATATTGCTTACTGGGAAGAGGGAATAACGTGGCAGTTACATTCAAAGCGAGAAGAACATGTTTCAAAATTATTCTCTCCTCAACTTGCACCATTGGATATCCTTGCTCAACGTGAAGACTGTCAGGATTGGTATCAATCAATACCTGAACGTATTAGACAGAGCATCAGTAAATATCGTCATATAGATTTTG
>WTAY01000254.1 GCA_013139345.1 Methylophaga sp.
TCCGGTTTATTTTCGTGTTTTTCAAACACATTCTTAATTTTAGAGACGGACACAATGGCTGCAGATTTATCCAAGTACAGAAATATTGGTATCTTCGCGCATGTAGATGCGGGTAAAACCACAACAACAGAGCGAATCTTAAAACTAACCGGTAAAATTCATAAAATCGGTGAAGTTCACGATGGTGAATCAACAATGGATTTCATGGATCAGGAAGCTGAACGTGGAATTACTATCCAGTCTGCGGCGACTACCTGTGAATGGGACGGTCACCGTCTAAACGTTATCGATACTCCAGGTCACGTAGATTTCACAATCGAAGTATATCGTTCTCTTAAAGTATTAGATGGTGGTGTTGGTGTATTCTGTGGTTCAGGTGGTGTTGAGCCTCAATCAGAGACAAACTGGCGCTATGCGAATGAATCTGAAGTATCTCGTATCATCTTTGTAAATAAACTAGATCGTATGGGTGCGGACTTCTTCCGTGTTGTAAAACAAGTTGAAGATGTTTTAGGTGCTAATCCTCTAGTAATGGTTCTACCTATCGGAATCGAAGATGAATTCATTGGTTGTGTTGACTTGTTAACACGTAAATCATGGATATGGGATAACGAAAAAGATACGACTGACTTCCGTATTGATGAGCCACCTGCAGAGATGGCAGATCAAATCGAAGAATACCGTGAAATGTTAGTTGAAACTGCACTTGAGCAAGATGACGACTTGATGGAAGCGTACCTTGAAGGTGAAGAGCCTTCAATTGAAGACATACAAAAATGTATCCGTAAAGGTACATTGACAATGGACTTCTTCCCAACATACTGTGGTTCAGCCTTTAAAGATAAAGGTGTTCAAATGGTATTAGATGCAGTTGTTTCTTACTTACCAAGCCCAACAGAAGTTAAACCACAACCAGAAGTAGATGAAGAAGGTAATGAAACAGGCGATTACGCAACCGTATCGACTGAAGGTCCTCTTCGTGCATTAGCATTCAAAATTATGGATGACCGTTTCGGTGCTCTAACCTTTATCCGTATTTACTCGGGTATATTAAATAAAGGTGACACGGTTCTTAACTCATTCACGGGTAAAACAGAACGTGTTGGCCGCATGGTAGAAATGCATGCTGATGATCGTAATGAGTTAAACAGTGCGCAAGCGGGTGATATCATCGCTGTTGTAGGTATGAAAGATGTGCAAACAGGTCACACATTATGTGATCCTAAACATCCAACAACACTAGAGCCAATGGTATTCCCAGATCCAGTTATCTCAATTGCTATTTCACCTGTTGATAAAGCAAGTACAGAAAAGATGGGTATCGCAATCGGTAAAATGATTAAAGAAGATCCTTCTTTCCGTGTTGAAACTGACCAAGAAAGTGGCGAGACAATCATCAAAGGTATGGGTGAGTTACATTTAGATATTAAAGTAGATATCTTGAAACGTACTCATGGTGTTGAAGTATCAGTAGGTGCACCACAAGTCGCCTACCGTGAAACAATCACAAAGAAAATTGAAGATAGCTACACACATAAGAAACAATCAGGTGGTTCTGGTCAATTCGGTAAGATTGAATACATCATTGAGCCTGGTGAACCTGGTACTGGTTTCGAATTTGAATCAACTGTAACAGGTGGTTCGGTTCCTCGTGAATTCTGGTCTGCTGTTGAAGCTGGTTTTAAGAAAATGATGGGTCGCGGTGTATTAGCTGGTTTCCCATGTTTAGACTTTAAAGTGACATTATTTGATGGTGCTTTCCATGCCGTGGATTCATCTGCAGTAGCGTTTGAATTAGCAGCAATGGCGGCTTACCGTCAATCAATGACAAAAGCAGGTCCACAATTAATGGAACCAATCATGAAGGTGGATGTATTTACACCTGAAGATCATGTTGGTGACGTTATTGGTGATCTTAACCGTCGTCGCGGAATGATCAAATCACAAGATGCAACACCAACAGGCGTTCGCATCAATGGTGAAGTTCCATTAAGCGAAATGTTTGGTTACATTGGTTCACTTCGTACAATGACATCAGGTCGTGGTCAGTTCTCTATGGAGTTCTTACAATACAGCCCATGTCCACGTAACGTAGCTGAAGATGTAATTAAAGATGCTAAAGAACGTGAAGAAGCTAAGAAAAAGTAAGTTAACGCTTAGTCGCTAGAAACTAAAAAGGGCTGATTAATTTATTAATCAGCCCTTTTTTTATGTTTTTAAAAAAGTGTAGGAGTAGGTTTAGCCGCGAAGAGTTATCCTAATCTTTGTTTAGTCTGAGATCTTTTGCTAAGACATCTAAAACATTCTGCATGTCTTCAGGAATATCCACTCGCCAAGAGACTTCTTCGCCTGTTCCGGGGTGAATAAAGCCCAATAAGCCTGCATGTAGGGCTTGACGTCTAAAGCCTTGTAAAACCTCTATTGTTGTCTCGCTTGCACCTTTAGGAAGACGTATACGACCACCGTATGCAGGGTCACCTAACAATGGGTAACGGATATGGGCCATGTGAACACGAATTTGGTGAGTACGACCTGTTTCTAATTTACAGCGAATATGGGTATGAGTTCGGAAGCGTTGTTCAACACGGTAGTGTGTTACTGCTTGTTTTCCTGAACCTATAACGGTCATCTTTTTACGATCAACAGGGTGGCGACCAACGGGTTCATCAACGGTTCCACCGGCAGTCATAACGCCCATCACAATCGCTTGATATTCACGAAGTACGGTTCGTTCTTGTAATTGTGTTACTAAAGAGTTGTGTGCTATTAATGTTTTAGCAATCATTAATAAGCCGGTTGTAGCTTTATCAATACGATGCACAATCCCTGCTCGAGGAATACCTTCAAGTTGTGGACAATGATGTAATAAAGCATTAACGAGAGTTCCATCATGATTACCTGCACCTGGATGGACGACCATTCCTGCTGGTTTATTAAGAATAATGACATCATCATCCTCGTAAATGATATTTAAGCTAATCGCTTCAGCAATCCAAGTTTCATCAACCACTTCTATTTGAGCTGTAATAACAATATGTTCACCACCCATAACGGCATCACGTGGGCGCAATACTTTATCATTAACCAGTACGTCACCTGCTTTTATCCACTTTGTAATTTGACCCCGTGAATAATCAGAGAATAGCTGTGCTAATGCTTGGTCTAAGCGTAATCCGGCAGATTCATCAGAAATAATGCCATCAAGTTTGAGTAGTTCGGACATGTTTATTTATTTATATTATGTATGATGCTCTATTATAGCGTAGGCTAGACTTTATCTGTTTAATTAAGATATTAAAGGACGGCATCATGATTTGGAAAATGACATTTATAGCAGTCATCATTAGTTTTATGACAACGGTTACTTATGCTGATGGTCATAAAAATGTTGAATTATTAGCAGCATCATGTGCGGCATGTCACGGAACAAACGGTCACAGCGTGGGGGGCACACCAAGTCTAGCAGGCTCGGATAAACTTCATTTTATGAAACAAATGGATCAGTTTGTTGATGGAAGTAGACCGTCTACAGTGATGTTTCACCATGCCAGTGGTTACACTGCTGACGAAATTGAATTATTAGCGGAATTCTTTTCTAAGCAGAATCAATAATACTATCTGGCTGGTTGGCACTTCGGGCAGAAATAGGTTGCCCTTTGAGCTTCTTTATAGTGATTAATTGCAGTGCCGCACTGGGTGCATGCTTTACCTTCTCGACCATATACATGTAATTGTTGAGCAAAGTAGCCGGGCTTGCCATCACTGTTTCTAAAATCCTTTAATGTCGTTCCACCTGCCGAAATCGCTTTTTCGAGCACGTTTTTAATGACAGGTACTAAGGATTCACTTTTTTTCTTACTGAGTTTTCCTGCTAATGTTTTGGGGTGAATACCTGCTAGAAATAAAGCCTCGTTTGCGTAGATATTTCCCACTCCGACCACATGTTGACCATTCATAATGAATGTTTTAATTGTGGTTCGACGGTTGCGAGTGATCTTATAAAGATAATCGACAGAAAAATCATCTGATAAGGGTTCTGGACCTAGATGCTTAAGTAATGCATGTTGTTCAATAGGTTCAGAAGTCCATAAAATAGCACCAAAACGACGAGGATCGGTAAAGCGTAGAATTAAACCGTTAGCAAGCTTAATATCAAGGTGGGAATGTTTAGCGATAGGATCTGAGTCAGTCACAATTTGTAAATGTCCTGACATGCCGAGATGAATAATTAACGTGCCAGAATCACATTTAAAGAGTAGGTATTTTGCTCGACGCTCAATGCTATGAACTGTCTGCATTTCTAGTACGGAAGCGAGATCCTCCTGAATCGGCCAACGTAACTTGTAATGACGAATAGTAACGTGAGTTATGTTTTGGCCTTTGACATGGGGAATTATTCCACAACGAGTAGTTTCAACTTCTGGTAATTCGGGCATTATTCGATTGTGTCTTGTATGGGAAAAAGCTGCTGTGCAGTGGGAAGTGGGAATTGATATTTTAAATGTGTTTCAGGGTTTATGAGGGATAGGCTACGACTATCAAACTGAAGTAGTAAGTTAATGCTTGAGTGATTATTAAATTCAATAGCAATAGTTTGACCAATAGAACGTTGTATTTCCTTTGACGTAATGGGTAGCACTTGCATTGCATAGGCATTTTTCCAGTTCTCAATGAGTGTCGTTAGGGCATCTGTGGATAATTCAGTATTCGAGCTTGTCCAGTGACTTTCTTTTAGCTTAATAGTAGTCGCTAGGCTGTGACTATCTTGGTGGATGAGAGCAGGAAGAGTGAGTTTACTGATGTGCTGATCACCAGAAAATAAACGATTATTGATAAAACTCGCTGCATTTGCATTTAAGAGTGGGGCAATAGTGTCATCGACTAGGTAGATAGTCGCGTTATGATGAATATAACGATATTTACTTAAAGGTTCGATATTACCAAAATCAAAAGAATGATCATTAATGTATAAACGAACTTTTGTTGGCTCAAGATCGAATTGTTGTAATGACTGGCTTGGATTAGGTTTAAATTGACTATGGGAGGCCACTGTTAATAAATTTAAGATAAGGTTTATTCTTACTTTATTTGCAGGTGCCTGTATGGGCTGTTTAATAATCCATTGCTCATTTTCTTTATGAATGACGATGTCGTCACGATTATGTCGCTGAATACGAATCGTGTTGGCCTGTTTCACCGGCAAGGATGAGATTAAGTTTCCTGTGGTGATAACTTCTGATTCTTGGTTTATGAACCAATAAAGCCCAAAAATTAGTAGTAGTAGAACAAGGTTGGTAATGTATGACTTTTTCATCGTTGCCGTCTTATGCGCCAAATTAGAAAAGCAATTAAAAATAGAACAAGAGGAACAACAATAAGGAAGCCTAAACCTATCACCATTGATTGAGTTCTGGATAAATTCAAACTGTTATCAATCGTTGTTTTAACGGGAATTGCAATTAACTCATCATCCTGCGTTAACCAGTTAATGAGTGCTATGCCTAACTCAAGGTTGGCAGCATTGCCAATATAACTATTTGAGATGAAGTCACTATCACCGATAACGGCAATCCGTTGTTCATTAGTATCTTGCTCAGAATTGATGCGAGTGAGTAGGTAGCCAAGACTAAAAGGTCCTGAGCTATCAACACCAAGATCAAATTCTAAAAGCATGTTTTTATCTATAGCTGTTGCTTTAGACCACGTATTCGCTTGGCTATTTAATAAAGAAAGCTGCTGCCACTCACTCTCTGTTGATGACGGCTCTAATGCAATGGCTTTAGGGTAAAGAGTGACGCTACTTGTTGCTTCACCTATTGGATGATTGGCATAGTCATTAATTAATGAAAAAGTAGGAGCATCAATCCCCAATAATTGGGCATTTGGGTCGATAATGGTACCGGGAATAAATTCAAGACCTAGCTGTTCTGCTAGTGCAGAAAGGTGTTGGTGTGTTTTAGGGTCTGCAAGCCAGAGCAGGTTTCCACCATTGGCAATATAATCTTGAATAATGCCTATTTCACCATCAAGCCATGACCTTTCTGGGCTGGCAATAATAATCGCAGCAGTATTAGTTGGAATTTGACTGTGCTCAACTAAGTTTAACGCCTGAAATTTAAAGCCTTTTTTCTTGAGTTGTTCCCCCCATGTACTTAGATTATAGTTTTCTTTTCCAAAGGGCGAGCGCTCTCCATGGCCCTCAATAAAGACGATCCATTGCTCCTTGGTACGAGAGACGCTAATCAGTGCATTAGTCAGAGACTGTTCTGACAAATCAAACACATGTGTTTGTTGCGAGCCACGAGAAACGACTAATTCGCCTTGCTGTTGAATATTGTGCTGGCGAACTAAGTCAGGTGAAAAATCAGGATTAATGTATTCAATATTGAGTTTGTCACTGTACTTTTGATAACGAGATAATAGTGATTCTAGATCTTCCCTATAGTCATTATTCGTACTGATAAATGCTTGAATTGTGATGTCATCTTGAAGCTGAGCCAGCAGTCCTGTGGTGGTCTCTGATAGTGTATGACGGTTATTGGCTGTCCAGTCGGCACTGACATTGGTTTTAAGTGAAAACTTAGCTAATAAAATAACAACGACAATGAGTAATACATAGAAAATGATATTTTGTATTTTGAGCTGACGTTTGGTTTTAGAGTTGATATTCATATTTAATTGAGCCGCTCAGAATCTAGTCGTCGAATAGTCATTAGCAAAAATGCACTAATTACAATCAGGTAATAGGCAATATCACTCGTATTTACCTCACCTTTCAAAAGTGATTGGTAGTGGCGAAGAAGCGATAACCAACTAAATAAAGTCGATGATTCTGCTGTTATTTGAGCATTACCAGCCCAATCAATGATCCACAAGAAAAATAAACTTGCGAAGGTGGTCATGGCTGCAATAGTTGGTTGTCTGGTTAAGGATGATAGATATAAGCCAATCGCAGTAAAGCTGGCTAGAAGTAAGGTAAGACCAAGTAAACCAGAAGCAAGCAAGGCAAAGTCTAATTGGCTTCCAAGACTCAGAGATAAGGGCATTACACTAATCATTAACAATAAAACGAAGAAAAAGCCAAAAGTACCTAGATATTTACCTAATACAATTTGATAGGTAGATAGTGGGGCTGATAATAATAAGGGTAGGCTTTCATTGCGACGCTCTTCGGCAATCAGTCGCATTGTCACTAGAGGGGCTATTAATAGAAGTAGGGTAGCGGCATTACTTAACAGTGGCATAGCAATTAATTCTGTCACACCCGGAGCGCCAGGAATAGCTGAGATCTTCGCTTGAATTTGTACAAAATAATCAATATGAGTAAGAAAGAGATAAGCCAAAATTAGTTGGCTTAAGGCTAGAATTATCCATGCTAAAGGAGATAAAAACAGGCGATATAATTCATTTTTAGCGAGGGTTAACATTAGACACCTTGCTCTTCATGTTGAGTTTCATCACGAATAATTTTCATAAAGATATCTTCGAGAGAGTGCTGTTGTGGTGTTAATTGGCTAAGCTGCCAGTGTTGTGTGGCTGCTTGAGCAACGATCTCATTTGTGGGGTTGTTATCGGGTGTGTAATGGATATTAAATAACGTATTTGTGACAGGATCAACACGAAGAACCCCCGTAATATTTTGCAGCACATTAATAGCAGGAGGTATAGTTAGCCCAAGTAATAAGCTTGAGGTTTGCATCTGTTGGCTAAACCCTTCAATAGTATCACTCAGAATAAGCTGCCCCTGATTGATGATTTGCACTCGGTCACAGAGCATTTCTACTTCAGGCAAAATATGGGTTGAAAGAATAACACTGTGTTCTGTCGCAATATCACGGATTAGATGACGAATTTCTCGAATTTGAATAGGATCAAGGCCTGATGTGGGTTCATCAAGAATCACAACCGCAGGGGTATGAATAATTGCCTGTGCAATTCCAACACGCTGTTGATAGCCTTTAGATAAGTTGCCAATTAAGCGTCGATGTACTTGGCTTAAGCCACAGCGATCAATCGCTGTATCGACTGACTTGTTAATACTTGAAGAAGGAATCTGATTGATCTTGGCGCAAAATAATAAGAACTCTTTTACTGTCAGTTCTTTGTATAGAGGAGGCTGTTCAGGTAAATAGCCAATGTGGGACTTGGCCTGTTTAGGCTCTGTAAGTAAGTCATAGCCATTGATGATGATCTCACCATGATTGGGAGAAAGGTTGCCACTAAGCATTTTCATTGTGGTGCTTTTACCAGCACCATTTGGACCTAAAAAACCGAGCACTTCACCTTTCTTAATTTCAAAGCTGACATTTTGTACCGCGTGTTGTTGGCCATAATAGCGGGATAATTCTTTGGCTGAGAGGAGAACTGAACTCATTTTATAATGCAGACTCCGCAATAGTAACCCACTCAGTTGATGCTAAGTACGCTGTATTTAATTGATGAATAGATACTTGCTTCGGCAACTCCATGAGGGTGTCTTGCTCATAGTTAATGACAAACTGTAATAGTTGACCTAATGGACTATTATCTTTTAACAGCAGTGCATCTTTCATCTCTGTTTCAATGGGTAATGAGTTGAGTATTTCACCCATTGGTTTCTGTAAAATGGCTTCAAGAGGTGAAAAAAGTCCAACCATAAAAGCAGAGTCTGCATCAACGTTAAATGCGCTTGCAAGTTGATTGCATAATTTGGCTCTTATTAATGCTGTTGTCATTAACTCAGAAGTTGTTGACGCCATATCAGAAAAGGCAATAACCGTGGCCCAAGACTTTATTGTACTGAGTCCTAAAAAGACAAGTCCTTGGCGAACGGAGTCTACTTTCTTTGGTAAGGCTGTAGCAGAAGAGTTTAAAAACCGGATTAATTTGAATGAGAGTGAGACATCTTCTTTGACTAATAACTCAAGCTCGTCAATTGTAATTTCTGGGTTTTGTAAGCTGTGCAGGATTTCTAAAACAGCACGTTTGTTTTCTGGTAGAGGTTTATCATTAATGATGGTTGGCTTGCAGAAAAAATAACCCTGAAAATAAGTGAAACCAAGTTGTTTGCAGAGCGTGTATTGCTCTTCTGTTTCGACTTTTTCTGCAAGTAAAATAACATCTTCTTGTTTTAAACGCTCCACAGACTCAATCAATTCTTGTTCTGTGAGTGACAAAATATCAAGTTTTATAATTGAGGCCATTTTGACCAATGGTTGCCATTCTTCACTGTAGATAAAATCATCAAGTGCGATGATAAATCCTTGTGATACAAATTCTTCAACCGCTTTGATCACCTGTTCATCAATGACAACATCTTCAAGGATTTCTAGCACTACTTGGTTGTGATCAAATGGGATTGGGATTTCACCGGTAATAAATGAATGGGTTAGATTAATAAAGGCACGCTTATTACCAATAACACGGTCAATGCCAAATTCCATAAAGGTATGATGAATGACTTGTGAGGTGGCTATATCACCATTGAACTCATCGACACCTGACTCATTAGACTTCAATGAACCTCGGAACAAAAGTTCATAAGCATAGACATTTAAGCTGCTATCAAAGATAGGTTGCCTAGCAATGAGAATTGAGTCAGAAATATTTTCAGACATGCGGTTTAACTTCCCTATTTATGGCTGATAGCTGAGTATAATCAAAGGTCGAATATAACATATTTGACGGTGTTTTACGGACAAAAAAAAACCCGCAGAAGCGGGTTTTTAATATTGGCAAGAATCTAAAATTATTTGATTTTAGCTTCTTTATACATAACGTGTTTGCGAACAACTGGATCGAATTTCTTCATTTCCAATTTTTCAGGCATAGTACGTTTGTTTTTGTCTGTTGTGTAGTAATGACCTGTACCAGCAGATGATACTAATTTAATTTTTTCGCGCATGTTCTATCTCCTAAACCTTTTCGCCACGA
>WTAY01000244.1 GCA_013139345.1 Methylophaga sp.
TATATAGGGTGCTGTAGAATAGGTGTAATTATTTTACCGTACAGACAGGGGATCACTGTGTACAAGAAAAACATGACTATTGCTGGTTTTGATGATGAATTATTGAAGGCGATTGAAGCTGAGAATGTTCGTCAAGAAGATCATATCGAATTGATCGCATCAGAAAACTACACTAGCCCACGTGTAATGGAAGCTCAAGGCTCATCATTAACAAATAAATATGCTGAAGGTTACCCTGGAAAACGTTATTACGGTGGTTGTGAATATGTAGATCAAGCTGAGCAATTAGCTATCGATCGTGCAAAAACATTGTTTGGTGCTGATTACGCAAATGTGCAGCCGCACTCAGGCTCACAAGCGAATGCCGCTGTTTACTTAGCGTTATTGCAACCGGGTGACACTATTCTTGGAATGAGCTTGGCTCATGGTGGTCATTTGACACATGGTTCAAAAGTAAGTGCATCAGGTAAAATCTACAATTCAGTTTCATATGGTCTTAATATCGAAACAGGTGAAATTGATTATGATGAAGTTGAACGTTTAGCTAACGAGCACAAGCCGAAAATGGTTGTTGCTGGTTTTTCTGCTTACTCTCGCATTGTTGATTGGCAGCGTTTCCGTGATATAGCTGATTCAATTGGTGCGTACTTATTAGTTGATATGGCACATGTTGCTGGTTTAGTGGCGGCAGGTGTTTACCCTAATCCAACACAAATTGCAGATGTAACAACAACAACAACACATAAAACGTTACGTGGTCCTCGTGGCGGCTTGATTTTAGCTAAATCAAATCCTGAAATTGAGAAGAAACTAAACTCTGCTGTATTCCCTGGTTTCCAAGGTGGTCCTTTAATGCATGTGATTGCTGCTAAAGCTGTTGCCTTTAAAGAAGCGATGTTGCCAGAGTTTAAAACATATCAAGAACAAGTTGTTAAGAATGCTCGCGTAATGGCAGAGATCTTTATGGCACGTGGTTATGATGTCGTTTCAAAAGGAACTGACGATCACTTGTTCCTTGTTAGCTTTATTGAAGCAGGTTTAACCGGTAAAGAAGTAGATGCATGGTTAGGTGATTCAAATATCACTATTAACAAAAACTCTGTACCTAATGATCCTCAATCTCCATTTGTAACCTCAGGTATCCGTGTAGGTACTCCTGCTGTTACAACGCGTGGCTTTAAAGAGCAAGAGTGTAAAGACCTTGCAACGTGGATGTGTGATGTGATTGATAGTCGTGGTGATGCAACGGTTATGGCTGACGTAAAAACGAAAGTCATCGCGGTATGTAACTCATTACCTGTATACAGCTAAGATTAATCTGAAATGCGTTGTCCATTTTGTGGTGCTGATGATTCAAAGGTTATTGATTCGCGTCTCTCTGCAGAGGGAGGTGCGATTCGCCGCCGCCGTAGTTGTGTAGAATGCAAAGAGCGGTTTACAACGTATGAAACGGCTGAGTTAACCTTGCCACGATTGATCAAAAGTGATCAGTCTCGTGCAGTTTTTTCAGAAGACAAATTACGATCTGGATTTTTAAAAGCATTAGAAAAAAGACCTGTTAGTATTGATGCTATTGATACGGCTGTTAAAGGGATTATTCGTCAACTAATAGCGACAGGTGAACGTGAAGTAGAAAGTCGCATTGTTGGTCATTGGGTGATGGATGCTTTACGCGAATTAGATGAGGTCGCTTACGTTCGCTTTGCTTCAGTTTATCGAAGCTTTCAGGATGTGAATGCCTTCCGTGAAGAAATTGAGCGAATGGAAAGTCGTGCCGAATTATCGGATAAGTAACGAGGATTAAAACTATGCTTCGAGTCATTATTTTTTGCGATATTTGTAACCCCCAAGGTGTTCGTTATATTGAACAAAACAGAAGCACACAACGTGGTGATGTTGAAGGTCGACGAATTACCGATGGACGTTCATGGTTTGAAGGCTCCTTAGAATCAGCACTTGACCATGGTTGGGTCTATGAGAACAGTGAACATATCTGTCCTCGCTGTCAGGAACGTCATAATAAATCATAATCATGTCAATCCATGAATATTATATGGCCCGTGCTTTGCAACTTGCAGAGCGCGGGCTTTTTACAACTGATCCTAATCCACGAGTTGGTTGCGTTATCGTCAATAATGATGAGATCGTGGGTGAAGGCTGGCATCAACGTGCCGGAGAAGGGCATGCTGAAGTTAATGCAATTTCTGCTGCCGGTCAAATGGCAAAAAATGCTAATGCTTACGTTACCTTAGAGCCTTGTAGTCATTTCGGTCGCACACCACCCTGTGCTGATTTATTGATTAACTCGGGCGTGAAACGCGTTTTTGTAGCGATGAAAGATCCTAACCCTTTAGTGACTGGGAATGGAATTAATCGCTTAAAAGAGGCAGGTATTGATGTCACTGTCGGAATTTTAGAACAACAGGCAAAAGATCTGAACCCAGGATTTTGCAAGAGAATGCAATCTGGACGGCCTTATATACGAAGTAAAATGGCAATGAGTCTTGATGGGCGGACAGCGATGGCATCGGGTGAAAGTAAATGGATTACTGGCGCTGATGCACGACAAGATGTGCAAAAGTTACGTGCACGTAGTTCAGCTATATTAACAGGCATGGGGACTGTGCTTGCTGATGATCCTGCTTTAACTGTTCGCCCAGAAGGTGAGTGGTATCCAGATCATCAAGCTGTTAGGCAGCCATTACGCGTTGTTGTAGGAAGTCAGAACATTCCTCAAACAGCAAAATTATTTGGTGGCAGTGATGAGGTACTATTAGCGACTGCTAATAACTGCAATAGAGAAACAAAAGAAGCCATTTTGACGTTAGATGGGAAGAATGGTCATATTGATTTATCGGCATTAATGACTGAACTTGCGAAGCGTGAGATTAACGAAGTGATGGTTGAGGCTGGTTCTCGATTAAATGGTGCTTTATTAGAGGCAGGTTTGATTGATGAAAT
>WTAY01000074.1 GCA_013139345.1 Methylophaga sp.
TCACGTAGGCTGGCAAAGAATTTAACTTGAATACTCATTTGCTTGTTGTCTTCTATTCATTCAAAATTATAGGATATCATTTTATAGGAAGCTTAGACATGTCAGAACTCACACATTTTAATCACGCCGGTGAAGCTCATATGGTTGATGTTGGCAATAAATCTATCACTAAGCGAGTCGCTATTGCTGAAGGGCAGATAATGATGCTGGATAAAACCTTGGATTTAATTAAACAAGGCAATCACAAAAAAGGCGATGTTCTTGGTATTGCTCGTATTGCTGGCATTATGGCGGCAAAGCGAACTGCTGATTTAATTCCCCTTTGTCATCCATTGGCATTAACGAAAGTGAGTGTTGATTTTAAAATATTAGAGGATGAGGTTGCCGTACAGTGCCGTGTTCAAGTCGAAACAAGTGGACAGACTGGTGTTGAGATGGAGGCGTTGACTGCATTACAAGTGAGCTTGTTAACTATTTATGACATGTGTAAAGCCGTTGATCGCGGCATGATCATGACAGATGTTCGTTTGCTTGAAAAAGCGGGTGGCAAGTCTGGTCATTGGGTACGTGAACTTTAAACGTTCACATTACTTGGTAGATGCAGATCTTATAATTCCTCCGTCATTCCCGCATGTTTTTAGTGGGAATCTATTGTATTGAGCAGATCCCAGCGAAAAGCATGCTGGGATGACAAGATAAAAAAGCTAAGGACTTAGATAATGAATTTAACGAAAACATTAATCGCAGGGGCAATACTGACAGTATTTGTAAGTTCAGCTAATGCGGGTTCAGAAATTGAAACACTGATTACGATGTTGCATGAAAATGGCATGGTCAGTGATGAGCAGTTTGCTCGCTTGCAAGCAGAGTTAAAACAAAATCAAGTAAGTGCAAATGCTGAAAAGAAAGCAGTACAGGAACAGCTTGCAGAAGCCACTAAACCCTCTGATGTTGACGTTAAAATTAAAGGCGGACTGAGCATTAAAACCCGTGACGGAGATTTCTCAACGAAGTTGGGTGGCCGAGTTCAGATTGATGCTGCAACATATAGTGGTCAACCTGAAATTGGTGATGGAACAGAACTTCGTCGTGCAAGGCTCTATTTACAAGGCACAATGTATAAAGATTGGGGATATAAACTTCAATATGACTTTGCTGGTTCGGGAACCATTAATGATGCTTTTATGACTTATAACGGTTTTGATAATTTGCAGTTAAAAGTTGGTAATTTCAAAGACCCCTTTATGTTACAAGAAGGCACCAGCTCTAAGTATGTTTTATTCACTGAACGTGCTTTACCCTCAGCTTTTGCAGCGGGACGACATATTGGTGTGATGGCTTCAACAAAACAACAGCACTGGTCATTAGCCGCGGGCTTATTTGGCGATTCTTATACAGCCAATAATGGTACAAACCATGATGAAGATGAAGGCTGGGGTGTAGGAACGCGTGCCACATTTGCACCGATTAATGAGAAAGGTGAGCTACTTCATTTTGGTTTAGGGTTAAATTATCGTGATGTGAGCGATTCAGGTACGGCACAATTTAAACAACAAGCTGAAACACATATTTCAGGCATTAATATTGTTGATACAGGTTCGATTGGCAATGTTGATGATGTATTAAAAGTCGGGTTAGAAGTCGCGACGGTGGCAGGGCCTTTCTCAGCCCAAGCAGAATATATTTCAACATCAGTGAATCGTAATAATGCGAGCGACTTAGACTTTGATGGGTGGTATGCACAGGCTGGGTACTTCCTCACGGGTGAGTCACGTAGCTACAAAAAAGGTGCTTTTGCTGGTATCAAGCCAAAAGGCAATGTGGGTGAAGGTGGTATAGGTGCTTGGGAATTAGGCTTACGTTACAGCACACTCGATCTTATTGATCGTGATATTGATGGGGGGGAAGTAGATACCTTCACATTAGGATTAAATTGGTATGCCACGCCCACATTACGCTTCTCAGCGAACTATGTGGATGTATTGAATGTGACAGGCGGCGCTCATGACAATGAAGAACCTAGCTTGTTTCAAGTTCGAAGCCAGTGGGCATTTTAAAGATCTGTCACCCTCACCCCAACCTTCTCCCTCAAGGGAGAAGGAGCTAAGGGGTTAACTCCCTCTCCTGTTGGAGAGGGCCGGGGTGAGGAGATAAAATTAAGAATTGAGACACACTTATGCCCAAAAGACATAAAGTCACAGGGGTCACCTGCATTTTTAATGGGTATAAGCATTGCCAACATTTTAAAGGTAAGAAAGAAAAATGAAGTTGAATAAATGGCTAGCGATAGCCTTATTGTCCGTTAGCACACACTCTGTATTTGCTGTTGAACATTTAAAATTATCCACTACCACCAGTACTGATAACTCAGGATTATTAGGCGTATTGCATCCTATTTTTGAAGCTAAATACGATGTTAAAGTTGACGTCATTGCCGTAGGTACAGGCAAGGCATTAAAGATTGGTGGTAATGGTGATGTGGATGTAGTGTTTGTTCATGCGCCTGCAGCTGAGCTCAAATATGTTGAACAAGGTGACTTTATTGATCGCAAAGCCGTAATGCATAATGACTTTGTAATTGTCGGGCCAGAAGCTGACCCTGCGAATGTTTCATCAGCAAAGTCTGCTTCTAAAGCATTACAAAGTATTGCCATAACACAGGCTGATTTTATTTCACGTGGCGATGATTCAGGCACTCATAAAAAAGAAAAGTCATTGTGGTTCACTACTAAATTAGAACTAACTGCTGAAAATGAACCACAAGGAAAATGGTATATTCAAGCAGGACAAGGCATGGGGGCTGTATTGAAAATTGCTGATGAGAAGAAAGCCTATGCATTGACAGATCGAGGCACTCAAATTGCTTATGCCGATAAAATGAGTTTAGTTGTGGTGTATGAAGGTGATAAGGCATTGTTTAACCCATATCATGTCATGGCGGTAAACCCTGAAAAACATGTTTATGCTAACTATGACTTAGCAAAAAAGTATATTGATTTTGTAATCAGTGAAGAAGGGCAAGCCATTATTGCTGACTTTAAAAAAGGTGGTCAGCAGTTGTTTTATCCTGATGCCATGAACTAGGTTGTTATCAAGTTGGCGAGCACATTAAACGTTTATAATGTCTGTTAGTATTTTGTGGATGCACTCAGGGGAGTCCGGCCCCCACTTGAATTTTACTCAATGACTAAATCTTTTTTTTGTCGGTTTATCCTACTCTGATGAGAACGACCTAAATTCAACCCTTGATTTATCAAGCGTAAGTTAGCTTTTTCTTTATGGAATAGGATAAATAATTCTTTCAACTTAATATCTGCAAGCTCATCCTGCCCACCATCAATTTCATTGTATTCAATACTTTCCAGAGTAATACTATTTTTCTCGACAAACCTTTCAACAATCACTGAAAATGTGTTTGGTTGACGATGATCAATATTGAGCTCTTCCCATTTTAAGAGTTCATTACTTTCTTGACACTTTACTCTACCTTTTATTGAGTGTTCCCTGAAATAAGATAATTTTACCTTTCGTAAATCACTCTGAATTGACTGCCGACAAGCATTTCTAAATTTTGCCATTAAACTTTAACTCAGAAACTCTGATTTCTTCTATCCCAACGCCGACTTTATCTTTTGCATCTGGGTGAGATAATAATAGGTTAAATACATCATCAAAGTCTGATTTATTTAAGCTTTCATTAGGAGTATATGAGTTCAGAATGGCCTTGTAATGAGCTAGCATTGCTTTTTTTGTAGCGAATATTTTTTTTCCTACTTTAATCGGTTGCTTCATTGATAGGTTCTCATCATCCTATAGTCGAGAACTCAATGACTAGACTCGATTGGTTTAGATATTTAATGTCGCTTGTATGATTACGTTATCTAACCCTGTTCTAATAAAGTGCGTAAATCAATAATTGCCGCATTTGCACGTGAGATATACGATGCCATCACTAATGAATGATTGGCAACAAAACCAAAGCCACTGCCATTTAGAATAACGGGGCTCCACACGGCTTCTTGGCTAGCTTCTAATTCACGGATTATTTGGCGCAAGCTGATTAAGGCATTTTTCTTTTTGAGAATATCAGCAAAGTCATGTTCAGCAGCTTTTAACAAATGTACTAATGCCCATGCGGAACCACGTGTTTCATAAAAGACATCATCAATTTCTGTCCACGGTGTTTTGGTGATGAGTTCTGCTGGAGCCGGTGTTGATTGATTTGCATCAGGGTCACCAGCTAAATCCGTATTAATACGGACTTGACCTACACTGGCACTAAGTCGTTGTGACAAGCTTCCGAGACGTTTTTCTACTATTGCTAACCACGCAGCAAGGTTATCGGCACGGGCATAAAATTGAGCATCATTGTGTTCTGTATTGCTGAGACGAGCTAGGTACGATTCTAATGCGGTAACGCCTTTACGATATTCACGTTCTGTCGGGGGGAATAACCATGATTCAGAGTTAAAGTTGAACTGTGGTTCGGCGATAGCAAGATCGGCATCTTCTAATGATTGAGATTGAGAGCGGCTAATATCATTGCGTAATGCACGAGAATAATCACGGATTTGAACTAAAACACCAAACTCCCAGTTAGGGATGTTATCCATCCATATTGATGGAGGAATCACATCATTGCTTAGATAGCCACCAGACTTGTCTAGTAGGCTATTCGTGAGCTCAATTAGCGTGAGTGTTGATGTGTAGCCAGTGACAATTTTCTGTTGTTTTATTGTTGCTACTTCTTGGCTATGTTTAACGGGATCGAAGCTGGCGGGTGAACGATCCCACCAAAGCATAATGAGAAGCAGTAATAAAATGATGCCCAGTACAACGCTACTGATAAATGTGAGTGTTTGTTTGCGAGATTCGGGATCTTGGAATCGGTCAATGACCGACCAGACCATATCTTTTCCTTGTTGAATCAGTTGTGTCATTGCCATGTGTAATTGCTTACCTAAACCTAAGAATAGCTAAGTAGATTATTCCCTTAATGTGAGGATGGCAATACCAATTCTGGGGGGGATGAATAAAACAAACTTGACTTGTAGTCACTAACCCCAGAATAATGTGCGGCTTGCAAAAAATATTGATGGAGCGGAGGACGCTTTTGTATGTCATTGAGAATTGAGATCGACAATCTTGCCAAACATTTTGGTGCGATTAAAGCCGTAGATGGTGTGTCATTTTCAGTAAGAAAAGGTGAGGTTCTAGGTTTCCTAGGTCCTAACGGTGCGGGTAAATCAACGACCATGAAAATGGTGACGGGATTCTTAACACCGACACGTGGTACTGTGCGCGTATGTGGCCATGATGTTCTTCAAGATCCTATCGCGGTTAAAGCGAGTTTAGGTTACTTGCCTGAGGGTGCACCAGCGTATGCTGATATGACCCCTGATGGCTTCCTTAAATTTATTGCTGATATTCGCGGTCTATCTGGCAAAGAAAAACAAATGGCGGTTGAGTCTGCTGCAGAGCGTGCGCAAATCAAGCATGTGATGTATCAGCCAATTGAAACCTTATCGAAAGGCTATAAACGTCGTGTTGGTTTATCTCAAGCTATTTTGCATAATCCGCCAGTATTGATTCTTGATGAACCTACAGATGGTTTAGATCCGAACCAAAAGCATGAAGTGCGTACATTAATTAATGATATGGCTCATGATAAGGCGATCATTATTTCAACGCATATTCTTGAAGAAGTACATGCCTTATGTCATCGCAATGTATTGATTGCGAACGGTAAAATTCAATTTGATGGCACGCCGCATGAACTTGAAGCAATGTCTCGTTACCATAATGCGGTGTGTGTTTCAGTTGTAAATGTTGATGATGAACGACTGTCTGCTTTCTTAGCATCACTCGCGTATGTAAAAGAAGTTGAAACATTACCTGGTACTAGAGGTTTCCGAGTTTATCCTCAAAACGGTCAGCAAATTACCGCTGAATTGTCACAAGCCATTCGTGATAATAATTGGCAGGTTGACTCACTTCATGCTGAGCACGGTCGTTTAGATGAAGTATTCCGTACCATTACAATGGGTGGGGCTAAATAGATATGATGAACATGAATAATATCTGGTTTATTTTAAAGCGAGAATTAAGTGGTTATTTTGCAACGCCAGTCGCTTACGTTTTTATTATTAGTTTCTTGTTATTAACAGGGTTCTCAACATTTTTTGTTGGTAACTTCTTTGAGCGTGGCGAAGCTGATTTATACCCATTCTTCTCCATTCATCCATGGATTTACGTATTACTCATTCCCGCTATTTCAATGCGTTTATGGTCAGAAGAGCGTAAAAGTGGCTCGATTGAATTATTAATGACCTTGCCTGTTTCAGTATTTGAAGCAGTATTAGGTAAGTTTCTCGCGGCATGGATATTTACAGGTGTCGCTTTAGGGCTGAACTTTCCTCTTTGGATAACGGTGAATTACTTAGGCACACCTGACAATGGTGTTATTTTTGCTGGTTTCTTAGGCAGCTTCTTAATGGCGGGTGGTTTCTTAGCAATTGGTGCATGTGTATCTGCAACGACAAAAAATCAAGTAATCGCCTTTGTATTAAGCTTGATTGTTAGCCTTATCTTTGTTTTGAGTGGCTACGGCATCGTACTTGATTTCTTTAGCAGTTGGGCGCCTGTTGCACTTGTTGATGCAATAAGCTCATTTAGCTTCTTAACTCACTTTGATGCTATCACTAAGGGTGTGATTGATATGCGAGATCTGTTGTATTTTGCTTCTGTCATTTTGGTATGGTTATTTGCTAATGCCATCGTCGTTAATGCCCGTCAGGTCGATTAGGAGTTATCGCTAGATGAATAAACAACTATTATCGACCGCT
>WTAY01000088.1 GCA_013139345.1 Methylophaga sp.
CAGCCGAAAGAGTTGAAGCAGGAAGATAAAGAATTAGAAGACAGTGCTGAAAATGATGCGATTTTGCAGGCTAAAATTGATGCGGCTTGCAAACATCTTGATGATGTTCGTGCTCGTTGGAATGGCATATTAAATAGTTTTGATTCTTTAGCGGCAGATAAATTAGATTTATTACCTGAAGAAGTGATTGCCAAATTGAATGAAGGCGATACTCTATTTGATGTATTACAACGACGTGATGTGCGAATCTCTTATCGCCAAGAAGTTGAAAAGCCACTAAAAGAATTATTTCAGGGGCAAGCATTAGCTGCATTACGAGAAAAATTAGATTCTATTCATGCTGAACATCGTTCAAGTCGTTTGTTTGCAGCAACACATATGCATGCGGGTGATGGTAATGTGCATACGAATATTCCCGTGAATTCTAATGATTACACTATGATGCATGAGGCCGAACTCATTGTTGATGAGGTAATGGAATTAGCTGAAGCCCTTGGTGGTGTTATTTCAGGCGAGCATGGTATTGGTTTGACCAAGATGCAATATCTTGATCACGCTACGATTGATGCTTTTGCTAAATATAAACAAGATGTAGATCCAAATGGCCACTTCAATGCAGGTAAATTACTTGCCGGCTCTGGGCTAGAAAAGGCCTATACCCCTTCATTAAGGTTATTACAGCAAGAAGCGTTGATTCTTGAAGCCAGTGAATTAAATGAAGTCAATAACGACATTAAAGACTGCCTACGTTGTGGTAAATGTAAACCCGAGTGTACAACGCATGTACCGCGTGCCAATTTATTGTATTCACCACGAGATAAGATCTTAGCAACTGGTTTGATCATGGAAGCTTTTCTTTATGAAGAGCAAACGCGTCGAGGTATTTCGGTGCGTCATTTTGAAGAAATGAATGATGTTGCCGATCACTGTACGGTCTGTCATCGATGTTTGAATCCTTGCCCTGTTAACATCGACTTTGGTGATGTGACGGTGAAGTTGCGAGCTATCTTAAAAAATCAGGGTAAACGTCACTTTAATGTGGGTACATGGACATCAATGGCGTATTTAAATGCGACGGATCCATTAACCATTAAAATTTTGCGTAAGAGCATGATTGAGTGGGGCTATAAAGGACAACGTTTTGTTCATGGATTGGGTAAACGTCTAGGTTTATTAGGCAGTAAAAAGAAACGACCATTGCCAACAACGGGTAAAACGCCAATTCGTGAGCAAGTTATTCATTTCATGAAAAAACCAATGCCTGCTGGTTTACCATCACAAACAACGCGTGCCATGTTGGGTGTAGAAGATGACAAGATGATTCCAATCTTGCGTGATGTAAATAAGGTAAATGATGATTCTGATGCCGTGTTTTACTTCCCTGGCTGTGGTTCTGAGCGATTATTTAGCCAAGTGGGCTTAGCAACCTTAGCGATGCTTTATGAAGTAGGGGCCGAAACAGTCTTACCACCAGGTTATTTATGTTGTGGTTACCCGCAAGCATCAAGTGGGGATACAGAAAAAGGTCAGGCAATCTCAACGGCTAACCAAGTATTATTCCATCGTTTGGCGAATACCTTGAACTATATGGATATTAAGACAGTTATTGTCTCGTGCGGTACCTGTATGGATCAGCTTCTTAAATACCAGTTTGAATCGATTTTTCCAGGTTGTCGCTTGTTAGATATCCATGAATACTTAATGGAAAAAGGGGTCAAAATGGATGGGGTTGATGGCGTGCAATATCTTTATCATGAACCGTGTCATACGCCGATGAAAACGTATGAATCAACAGCTGTGGCGGCAACATTACTAGGTCAAGATGTGACCTTAAGTGATCGTTGTTGTGGTGAGGCAGGTTCATTTGCAGTCGCTCGACCTGATATTGCAACACAAGTACGTTTCCGTAAAGAGGAAGAAATAACGAAAGGTATT
The DNA here is from genome assembly GCA_013139345.1 of Methylophaga sp. Taxonomy (GTDB): domain Bacteria; phylum Pseudomonadota; class Gammaproteobacteria; order Nitrosococcales; family Methylophagaceae. The sequence goes on from WTAY01000088.1 coordinate 1,936, forward strand.
CAACAACTGGTTGGGGAAGAAAAAGCTGTTAAAGGCAATGTGAAAATGTTGACTTCTTGCCCAGCTTGTCAGCAAGGTCTAGAGCGGTATAGCGAAGATACGGGTATTGAGACAGATTACATTGTTGTTGAAGTGGCTAATAATATATTAGGCAATGACTGGCAGCCTAGGTTTATTGAAAATGTGAAAGATGGTGGGATTGAACGCGTTCTATTATAAGTAAGAATGTCTCATTCTTAACCTTATATCCCCACTAAAAGCATGCTGGGATGACTCGATAAAAAATCTACATTTTGAATGACTACGGGTATAAAAATAGAAAAGCCCTTGATACAACGGTATCAAGGGCTTTTTAGATCATTAAGAATGGGGCTTAATTAAGCTTTGTATAAAGTATAAAGGAGGCCTTCTTCCATTGCTATGCGCTGTCTAATCATGTCTCCAATGGCTTTTAGATCACGAGTGAATTTTTGCTGAAGTTGTTCAGTAAAGTGAGCAGCTTCATATCTTCTTGAAAATTGCACAACAGTATGAGAAATATGATTCATTTCTTTACGTACACGTTGAATAAACTCTAAGTTGTTGGGATCATTGTTCAACTTCATTTCTAAGTAAGAATAGAGTTGAACATTTTCAACAATGACGTGGTTTTGTAACTGGAGACGGAGCTCTTGAATCTTTGTATCAATACTTTTAAAATCTTGATTATTAATTAGTTCGTTGATTTCATTCAATAGGGTAATAATTGTTTGATGATCGTGCGTTAAGCTGTCGACTAGTTCGGGACGAAATAATCTTGATTCGGTTTCACTCTTTTGTTGAGAGTAATGATGTGGTTTTAGATTCTTTTTGTTGCCAAAAAGTGAAGAGAAAATTCCCATTAAATTGATTACTCCTTGTAATTCACTTCCCAATAACTCATGCATTATGCACTGGTTAGAGTGATTAGATATATATCCGTATATGTCTTTCAGGTGATGAGAGCACCCGAAACTTGAGTATAGAGCTTAAATTCCTAGCTCGCAAGTCAAGATTCTTAAAGTTATCAGGGGCGGTGTAATATCTACTTGCTGCCTATCACGATAGATCGGGGTTTTTACTAAAAACTATCTAGTGAGTAGAATTAAGGTATTAATTAGCGTAAAGCTAAAGGATCACATTCAAAACTAACCCCATCCCAAGCTGAGATCATAAAGTTACGAATATTTTGGTGATCATTGCCTTCAGGATTTTTTAAAACATCATCTCGGTAGTAAGCGCCAAAACATGCCAATGTTTGCTCAGCAGATAATGTATTTAATAGACCGAATGCAAAGATTTTACATGAGCCATTATTTGTATTCGCTTCATTTACGGTATCACCGTTTACAAATGAGCTTGGTGTAAAAATATAATTTTCCTCAATAACAGCCATTGTATCGCTGAATTCTATGTGTTCAGGATTTTGTGATAATTGGATTAAGAAGTCATTGAGTGTCATTAATTTTCCTATCTATTGAATCAAAATATTGGGGGAGGGGGCTCGCTTATAAGCGCTTATCCATTAGACTCTTTAAGTCGCCAAACAAAAGTTAATAAAATAAGGCAAAAACAGACGAGCATAATTTGCAAGTTAACTCTATCAGATAAAACAAATATCGAAATACTGAATGTTGTGATAATTAACATCATCACCTTATATTTTACTTTTCGTCTAATGGTTTTACTATTTTCCCACTGTGCGAGAGGGGGGCCAAACCATTTATTTTCTAATAACATGCGATGAAAGCGTGGTGAACTCTCTGCAAAACAGGCTAAGGCAAGGATTAAAAACGGTGTGGTCGGTAATAAAGGCAATACGGCACCAACTGCACCGAGAAGCACAAAAAACCAACCTAAACAAATAAGTAGAGTATGTTTTATTTTTGTTCGCATACTATTAGGCTTTTATTTATGCACGAGACATAAATTTGCTAGTAACGGTATTTATCTTGATGACTTCACCAGGCTCTATATATTCAGGAACTTGCACTTCAAGTCCTGTTGCAAAGCGAGCAGGTTTAGTACGAGCCGTTGCAGAAGCCCCTTTAATACCGGGCGCTGTTTCAACAATTTCCATTGCTACAGCGGCTGGTAACTCAATAGCCACTAAAATACCATCTAATAATATTGAGACAACACCCTCAAGTCCTTCGGTTAGATAAAGACTTTCGTCTTCAATGTCTTCAGCATTAATGGTGTATTGCTCATAATCTTCTAAACTCATAAAGGTATAACCATCATCATCTTTATATGAAAACTGCAATACCCTTTTCTCGCAATCCACATCTTTTAACATTTCTTCACCTTTCAGTGATTCATCGCGCTTTTGCTTAGTTTTGAGATGATTAAAGCGAATTTTATATAAGGTAGAAGCTCCGCGAGAAGAGGGGTTTCGTACCTCAATATTTTTTACAACATGAGGTTCACCGTTAACTTCAACAACCATTCCACGCTTTAAATCACTGGCCTTAGGCATCGTTTATCTCTTATCTAGTTAGATTAATATTGATGCATTATACGTGAGCAAACTATCGCTATCTATGGAGATGTGACTTCATTTCAACGTGATAGATGTGATTGCGTTAAAATTACATGAATTAATGACATATTTTGAGAAAGAACATGATTGAACTTGGAAAACTAAACACACTAACGGTACTTAAAAAATTAGACTTTGGTATTTATTTAGATGGTGGGGATTTGGATGAAATTCTGCTACCTCGCCGTTATGTACCTGATGGCTGTTCCGTTGGTGATCAGCTTGAGGTTTTTGTTCATTTAGACTCCGAAGATATGCTGATTGCTACCACAGAAACACCTAAAGCAATGGTGGGTGAGTGTGCTTTTTTAAGCGTAGTTGAAGTTAATAGAGTGGGTGCATTTCTTGATTGGGGTTTACCTAAAGACTTACTGGTACCATTTGGTGAACAACAAAAACCAATGCAAGTGGGGCAGTCTTATGTGGTGTATCTTTATATTGATCCTGCATCAGAACGCATCGCTGCAAGTACAAAATTAGATAAGTTCTTAGGTGACACATCACCTTATTATAAAGATCAGCAAGAAGTTGATTTGTTGATTTGTGGTCGAACAGACTTAGGCTACAAAGCGGTGGTTGATGGTGGAACTATCGGGCTTTTATTTAATAGTGATGTGTTTAAGCCGATTAGCATCGGACAAAAAATGAAGGGATTTATTAAACGTATTCGAGAAGATAAGAAGCTCGATCTTTGTTTGCAATTGGTGAGTCGCGAAGCTTTAGATGACTTATCCGAGAAGATCTTAGCCTTTATCAAGGCGGAAGGTGGCAAAACAACATTGACTGAGAAAAGCCAGCCAGATGTGATTGCAAAACAATTTGGCGTGAGCAAGTCGAGCTATAAAAAAGCGTTAGGTAAGTTATATAAAAAGCGTCTTATCGTTATTGAGAAAACATTTATTGAGTTGGTGAAATAAATGGCAAATATTAATTGGTATCCAGGCCATATGCATAAGGCAAGTCAAGAGATGCGTAAGATTGTGCCTCAGGTTGATCTTATTATTGAGATCCTTGATGCACGTATTCCTTTTAGTAGTGAAAACCCCATGTTGGCTGAGATTCGAGGTGATAAACCTTGTATTAAAGTGTTGAGCAAAAGTGATCTTGCAGATCCTATTGTCACTCAACAGTGGCAAGATTATTTAGAGCAAGAAAAAGGTGTTAAAACGATTGCCTTGACGACGGAAGAGCCAGAAAAAATGCATGGTTTATTAAGTCTATGTCATAAGATGATCCCAACAAAAGCCAATGGTTCTGAGCGACTCGAAGCGCTTATTATGGGCATTCCTAATGTGGGAAAATCAACCTTAATCAATAATCTAGCTGGCCGTACGATTGCTAAAACAGGGAATGAACCTGCAGTCACTAAAAACCAGCAACGCATTAAGCTTGATCAAGGCGTTGTATTGCTAGATACCCCGGGGGTATTGTGGCCAAAGCTTGAAAATAAGCATGGTGGTTACCGTTTAGCCATCACGGGGGCAATAAAAGAAACAGCGGTTAGTAATGATGATATTGCCATGTATGCTGTGGATTATTTTAGACAAGCTTACCCTGACTTATTAAAAGCACGTTATCAGCTAGATGAGCTACCTGAAGATGAACTGCCATTGTTAGAAATGATTGGTGCTAAACGAGGCTGCTTACGTGCTGGTGGCCGAGTTGATTTAGATCGTGCCGCTAAGATTCTATTAACAGAATTCCGAGATATTACTATCGGACGCATTACATTAGAAACACCAGAAATGATGGAAGCTGAATTAATTGAGATGGCTGAGATTAGAGCTGAAAAAGAAGCGAAAAAAGCAGCACGCAAGAAAAAGAGGAATGGCTCTCGTGATTAAGGTTTGAGATACAAAACCAATTCTAAATAAGAATGATTTGCATTTAGATTTGAGGGAAGGTATGATCTCCCCATCTTTTAAATAATGATGAGTAGATCTAATGACGATATTCAAAAAAACAGCAGTGGCACTCAGCGTGATGGCTGCGGTTTCTTCTGTTCAAGCTGCAACACCAACTAATGAAGAAATTTGGCAAACACTGCAATTGATCCAAGAGCAGTTGATGGAAGTACAGCAACAAAATAAGTTGTTAAAAGCAGAGAATGAAGGCTTAAAATATCAAGCAGATTCAATTGAACAGTTAGCTAAAGACGCAAATGAAACAGCAGAAGCTGTTGCTGATGCAACTGAGGAAGCCGTTAAAGCTGCAAGTTTGGCTGCAAGCAAAACAACGATAGGTGGTTATGGTGAGCTGCACTATAACAATCTAGAAGACGAAGATGGCGATAAAACAAAGAAGGTTGATTTCCATCGCTTTGTTTTATTCTTTGGGCATGAATTTAATGATCGTTTACGTTTATTCTCTGAACTAGAGCTTGAACATAGTATTGCAGGTGATGGTAAGTCAGGGGAAATTGAGCTAGAACAAGCTTATATCGAATATGATATTAATGATCAACACCGCGTTAAAGGTGGTTTGTTTTTAACACCAGTCGGCATTATTAATGAAACACATGAGCCTAATACTTTCTACGGTACAGAGCGTAATGCGGTAGAAAAAAATATTGTCCCTGCAACATGGTGGGCAGCCGGTGCGATGTTTAGTGGTGAGGTTGCTCAAGGCTTTAGTTATGATGTTGCCGTTACATCAGGTTTAAATACTTCTGCAGGTAATAGTTATGCAGTAAGAAAAGGTCGTCAAAAGGTATCAAAAGCAGATGCTGAAGATTTAGCATACACAGGTCGCTTAAAATGGACGGGTATTCCCGGAGTAGAAGTAGCAGCAACAGTACAATACCAAGAAGATATCACTCAAAGTTTAGATTCAAGTGCAGGTAGTGCAACCTTGTTTGAAACACATGCTGTTATTCAGCGTGGAGACTTCGGTTTGCGTGCTTTATATGCAACATGGGATTTAGAGGGTGATGGGCCAAAATCTGTTGGTGCTGATGAACAAACAGGTTGGTATGTTGAGCCTTCATACCGAATCAATGAACACTTTGGTGTGTTCTCTCGTTATAGCGAATGGGATAATCAAGCCGGTGATTCACTAGACAGTGAAAATGATCAATTTGATTTAGGTGTAAACTGGTGGCCACATCAAGATGTCGTGGTTAAGCTTGATTACCAGAAACAAGATAAACCAGCAGGTGGTGAGTCAGATGGGTTTAACGTAGGTTTAGGTTACCAATTCTAAGATGATAAAGTATAGATATGCACTGCGAGTATTCATTGTTATTGGCTTAATATTGAGCTCGATCACAGTTTTTGCTCGTGGTGTGTATCAAACTGATCAAGACTTCCTTGCTGAAACCTTTAACCAAATAGTGCCTAAGAGTCAGGTTGTATGGGTTAAAGGTGAGTTGGCGGCGACGATAACGGAGATATTGGGTCACAAGTATGTTGGGCTTAGAATCCGGTATTGGCGGACAGAACAGCGTAGTGTTTGGATTCTGGAAGAGATCGGCAAAGAAAAGCCCATTACCTTTGGGGTCGTGATTGCTAATGAGAAAATTGAAACAATCAAGGTCTTAGCGTTTAGGGAAAGTCGTGGGGGCGAGATTCGTCATCCCGCATTTACCCAACAATTTAGAGAAGCTCGCTTAGATACACTGCAATTAGATCGTCATATTGACGGTGTCTCAGGGGCAACTTTATCTGTTAGGGCTATGACAGATGTTGCAAGAATGGCATTATATTTAGACAAATTCACCGGATGAAAATGTAAAGCTATAGGATGAACTATGAACCGTAGAATGCGAAGCCTGCATCGTAGCATGGGCGCTATTGTCGCTATTTTTGTGCTAATGCTAGCCACAACAGGGATTTTACTTAATCACACCTCAGATCTTAATTTAGATAAGCGCTATCTCACATGGGGATGGCTTTTGGAGCATTATGGTATGAGTAATGTGAAGCCTGATGTGGTGTATTTATTAGATCGCCATACAATTTCACAGTTTGGCCCACAAGTATTTATTGATGCTACTCCTGTCACACAATCTCATGTTCCAATCCTCGGTGGAATTATCATTGACGACCTCATGGTGCTTGCCACAGATGATGCCTTATTACTATTCACTCCAGAAGGCGAGTTTATCGAACGTATGGGCAATAGCCTCGGTATACCTTCCATGATTCAAAATATTGGTTTATTTCATGGTGATCCTGTTGTGCAAACCCGCAATGGGATGTGGCGTAGTGACTTTATGCTGGATCAATGGGAACAGCTATCATTGGATGGGGTCGGCTGGAGCGAACCTGAAACGATGCCTGGGCTACTTCAAGATGAACTAGCAAGTTACTTTCATGGCAAAGGTGTCTCAATTGAACGCGTGATCTTAGATCTTCATAACGGACATATTCTAGGTAAGTATGGTATTTGGTTTGCTGATTTATTAGGCGCATTCCTAGTGCTTATTTCTATGACGGGCTTATGGTTATGGTCTCGCCGTTTTTGAAATCTGCATCTTCAAATTGTTTGGGTATTGTCAGCAATATTTTTTAGAAAAGCGTAAAATAGTAACGATGAGAAATACGGAATTTCCATTTCTACCCAAAGACTTTATTCAAACTCAAGAAGGCTTAATTTTTGCTGTTGTGAGTTATCAGGCTCATCAAGGTAAGATTGGCTGTTTTCTTCGTTATGTCGTTGATGGAAATGCGTGGAAAAAGCTTGATACAGAACACGCTAATCAATTATTACAGCAGTCTTACCCTCAGTATTGTTATCAATCAGATCAGTTTGATGCCGCATTTCATGCCGTTGAATTGAATGATGTTGTAGAACATCACCGTCCAGAAAATAAATTGAAGGACAGCTTGCAACGGGATGCTGAGGATCACATTGAACGCAAACTTCAACAACTTATCCCTATTTTGGTGCGAAATGGCGCAGACATTGATAGCTTAGGCTTAACGGGATCAATGCTAATTGATCAGCAAAGTTCAAAATCTGATATAGATTTGGTTGTATATGGACGTGATGCATTTCAAAAAACACGCGAAGCAGTACGTCTAGCCGTCGCTGATGGGGAACTTCATCTATTGTCCCTAGAACTGATGGAAGACAACTTTAATCGTCGTGCAGGTGAATTAAACCTTGATGAGTTTTCATGGCATGATAATCGCAAGTTCAACAAAGCAGCCATTGATGGCACTAAATTTGATATTGGCATGGTGTGCTTAGCTGATGAATTTGAGCATGATAATAAACAATATCAAAAACAGGGAAGTCGACAATTTATAACGAGGGTGGTTGATGACCATCGTGCTTTTGATTTTCCTGCTGTTTATTTAGTTGATGATGAAATGACACCCGAAATTGTGTCGTTTACACACACCTATGTTGGGCAGGCAAAAGTAGGAGAAATCATAGAAGTTTCAGGTGCCGTGGAGTGTGATATTGCCACGGGGAAGAGTCGGTTAATCATAGGGTCAACCCGTGAGGCCGAAGGCGAATATATTAAGGTGAGTAGATAAATGAGTGCAGTGGAAACAATAGCAACAGCTGATATAGGGTTGGTTGGTTTAGCCGTAATGGGGCAAAACCTTGTTCTGAATATGAATGATAATGGCTATACCGTTGCCGTTTATAACCGAACTACAGCTAAAGTTGATGAGTTTTTAGAAGGGCCAGCAAAAGGTACAAACGTTATTGGTTGTCATAACCTAAAAGACTTTGTTGAAAGCTTAAAGGCACCTCGTCGTGTGATGCTGATGGTAAAAGCGGGTCCTGTTGTTGATGCGTTTATTGAGCAATTATTACCCTATTTAGATAAAGGTGACATCATTATTGATGGCGGTAATTCACTCTATACAGATAGTAACCGTCGTACGAATGATCTAAAAGAAAAAGGCATCTTATTTGTAGGGTCTGGCGTATCTGGTGGTGAAGAAGGTGCACGCTTTGGGCCTTCAATTATGCCGGGTGGACATAAAGGTGCATGGTTAGAGGTTAAAGATATTTTCCAATCAATTTCAGCAAAGGTCGATGGCGAGTCATGTTGTGAATGGGTAGGTAACGATGGTGCAGGCCACTATGTGAAAATGGTTCACAATGGGATTGAATATGGTGACATGCAGTTAATTTGTGAAGCCTACCAATTAATGCGTGAAGGCTTGGGCATGTCTGGTGATGAAATTCAGGCAGTCTTTGCTGAATGGAATGAAGGCGTATTAGATTCATATCTTATTGAAATTACCCGAGATATTCTAGCCGTTAAAGAAGATAATGGTGAGTTACTGATTGACCAAATTCTTGATACGGCGGGACAAAAAGGTACGGGTAAATGGACGGGAATGAATGCCTTAGATTTAGGTATTCCATTAACATTAATTGGTGAAGCTGTATTTGCTCGTTGCCTGTCAGCCCGTAAAAATGAACGTGTTATTGCTTCAAAAGTATTGCCAAAACTAGCCAGTGAGTTTGAAGGTGATAAAGCTGAAATGATCGATGCGATTCGTGATGCATTGTATGCCTCTAAAATCATCTCATATGCACAAGGTTATATGTTGATGCGTGAAGCGGCTCAAACTTACGGTTGGGACTTAAACTATAGCGGTATCGCATTAATGTGGCGTGGTGGCTGTATTATTCGCAGTCAATTCTTGGGTAATATCCGAGAAGCATTTGATAATGATCCAGAGTTGGCAAATTTATTATTAGACAAATTCTTTATTGATGCAATTACACAAGCATTACCAGGCTGGCGTAAAGCCGTAGGAGCCTCTATTTCTTTAGGGATTCCAGCACCAACATTTAGTAGTGCTTTGGCATTCTATGATGGTTATCGTAGTGAACGTTTACCTGCTAATTTATTACAAGCACAACGTGACTACTTCGGTGCCCATACTTATGAGCGTTTAGATAAGCCTCGTGGTGAGTTCTTCCATACAAACTGGACCGGTCGTGGCGGTGATATTTCAGCAACGAACTATGATGTGTAATTACTCATCATAATGTGATTTAAAAAGGGGACGTTCATTGAGCGTCCCCTTTTTTGTTTGTATGAATTTTATGTGTGAGCGATGGGCTTATCAGTAAATAAGTAATCTTTGAGCTCTTTATTAAAACGAGGATCTTTACGACGGATCCATTCTAGTACCATTGCCGCATGTTCTTTTTCTTCGTCTCGATTATGAGCAAGGATGGCCCTAAGCTCATCATCTTTGCAGGCATCGACACGCTGATTGTACCAATCTACAGCTTCAAGCTCTTCCATTAATGATGTGATTGCTCGGTGCATATCCCGAGTTTCATCTGATAGGTCATTAATGTCTTCGTGGTAACCTTCATTTGCCATAGTATTACTCCTAATTATTTAATCATCGATTTCATCAACATCAACTTGTCCAGACATTCTACGACGCAGATGTGACCAAGACATACCGGTAGCCAAGATGGAAGATAATAGAAATAGAACGATATAAGTCATGATAGACACATTATCAATACCGAGTAAACCAATATCAACCAACCACCAGACAATAATAGCAAAAAAGGCAAGTGCTAGCGTGAGTCCAAAAGCACCGAGTGAGCGTAATGTTGCGCGAATGTAGATCGTCCAGCCAATTAGCAGGACTACGGCGGACATGGCAAAGGGTGGAGTAGGCGCCAAAGCATCGCCAAATAAGGCTTCTTTTGCCCAATGGAAAAAACTGTAACCACTTGGGTTATAGCTTATATAAACCAGTAATAATGCAAATATAAGACGAATGGCAAAGCTTTGCCCATTAAAGTTAGTGTTAGCCATAGCTATTTCCTGTGAAGCGTGATGTTATTTATTGATTAATTGTGCTGCAAGCACCGAATATTTGTATGTGAGATACCTGTAGAGCATTGGATTGTTATTACTTGGTCTTTATTTTATCTTTCTGTACACCATTCATAAGCATCTTCGTAATCAATAAAATAATCAAGTTCTGTATTTTGATCTTGAACTAAACCAGCGTGTTCCCAAGAATGTCCAGATTGAGCATTCTTCATTATATAAGCGATAAATTTGAATTTAGATAACTGCTCTAGAAAAAGCTTATTACACGGTGTGGAGCATGAACTGTCAGCATCCAAAATTAACTTACTATTATCAGAAAGTGATATCTTTTTCATATATTCTGATAGTGCTGCTCCACACATAGAGCATGAATGGGCATCCTTAACGACAAGATAATAAATTCCTTCTGCGACTTTTTTTATATTCGAGGCTGTCATGATTATCCATAATTCTTAAGGTTCTTAAGATTATTATGCCTGATTTGAGACCATCGGGGGGTGTTGTAAAAAAATTAATTTATAAAAATGTAACGATAGGAAGTGTTGGGCAAACAGGACTTTGAGAGGTAATGTTCACTTAAACCAAAATTATCTCTCAATTTTATAGCTATTTAAGGTGAGGGCGTTAAATTTGTATCTATGGCCTTAAGACTTTTAGTTGAGCTGTACTCCAATTAAAAGCATCTTCATCAGTATTAAAATAACGCGTAGCTATATTATTTTCACTTATTAAACGTGCGTGTTGCCACTTTGTTTGTTCGACTGTTTTGTTGCCTAGAATGTAGGCAATCGCATAAAAGTGAGTAATGCTTTTCAAAAAGTCATCGTTACACAGCATTGAGCAGTCATTAGCTCTGCCATCAAGTATTAGTATGCTGTGGAGGGGGAGTTTATTTTGATGTAGATAGTCGGTTAAAATCTTTCCGTAGCTTCGGCAGTCATTAGAGTTATCTAAAACTAAGTGGTAGATACCATCTACAATTTTCTTAATACTATCCGAATTTTTCATTACGATACCTTACTAATTTGGTTGGGTATAGTACGTATTTTTTACATATTATAGAACCCAACTAAAGTAGGGTTCTATAATATTTCCTATCGTAGACAGCTTTATGCAATGGAATATTTTAACTTATTCCCACTCAATAGTGGCTGGTGGTTTGCCAGAAATGTCGTAAGTAACGCGAGAGATACCTTCTACTTCATTAATGATTCGGTTAGATACTAAACCAAGGAAGTCATAAGGAAGGTGAGCCCAACGGGCTGTCATAAAGTCGATAGTCTCAACGGCACGCAAAGAGACAACATAATCATAACGACGACCATCACCCATAACACCTACTGATTTAACAGGTAGGAACACGGTAAAAGCTTGGCTGGTTTTATCGTAAAGATCATGTGCATAAAGTTCGTCAATAAAGATTTTGTCTGCTTTTCGTAAAAGGTCAGCGAATTCTTTTTTAACTTCACCAAGAATTCGAACACCTAAACCTGGACCTGGGAATGGGTGACGATAAACCATATCACGTGGCAGGCCGAGTTCAACACCAAGTTTACGTACTTCATCTTTAAATAATTCACGTAAAGGTTCAAGCAATTTTAATGTCATGTGTTTTGGTAAGCCACCGACATTATGGTGAGTTTTAATAACTTGAGCTTTACCTGTTTTCGCTGCTGCTGATTCGATTACATCAGGGTAGATTGTGCCCTGAGCTAACCATTTCACATTATTTAGTTTGTTTGACTCTTCTTCAAATATTTCAACAAAAACACGGCCAATAATACGACGTTTTTTCTCAGGATCATTTTCACCTGCAAGTTCGTCTAAAAAGCGTTTTTCTGCATCCACACGAATGACTTTAATGCCCATGTTTTTAGCAAACATAGCCATCACATCATCGCCTTCATTTTGGCGAAGTAGGCCATTATCAACAAATACACAGGTAAGCTGTTTGCCAATGGCACGATCTAACAATGCGGCAACTACTGATGAGTCAACACCGCCAGATAGACCTAGTAAAACGTCATCATCGCCCACTTGTTCGTGGATTGTTTTAATACTGTCTTCAATGATCTGTGCTGATGTCCATAGTGTTTCACAGGCACAGATATCGGTTAGGAAGCGTTCAATAATACGCTGGCCTTGTGCTGTGTGAGTTACTTCTGGATGGAATTGAACACCGTAGAATTTGCGTTCTTCATCTGCCATGCCTGCGAAAGGAGCACTCTCTGTGCTGGCAATGACTTTAAACCCTTCTGGAATTTTAGAGACACGATCACCATGGCTCATCCAAACATCAAGTAGACCAAAGCCTTCTTCTGTTGTGTGGTCTTGAATATCACGTAATAGACTTGAGTGACCACGTGCACGAATTTGAGCATAACCAAATTCACGATGCTCAGATGATTCAACTTGCCCACCTAATTGCATTGCCATGGTTTGCATGCCGTAACAAATGCCTAAAACTGGAATGCCTAAATCAAATACAAACTGAGGGGCAACGGGTGCTTCATCGCCAATTGTTGAATCAGGGCCACCTGAAAGAATAATTCCTTTCGGATTAAACGCTTTAACTTCAGCTTCTGTGATTTCAGGGTTTCTTAGCTCACAGTAAACACCCGCTTCACGAATACGGCGTGCAATCAGTTGGGTGTATTGTGATCCAAAATCAAGAACAAGAATTCGGTGGTCGTGAATATTGTGGCTCATAAAAATCTCTGAAATAAATTAGTTGCAGAAAACTATTTTTCGTCATCCTCGCGTATGCGGGGAACCATGGGAGGTAGAACTAGCCACTATCGTTGGATTCCCGCTTTCGCGGGAATGACGGACTTTTGAAAAATATCAAGAATGGTATGTATTAATTAACCTACGCGGTAGTTTGGCGCTTCTTTAGTGATGGTTACATCATGGACGTGGCTTTCATTCATTCCGGCAGTTGTTACACGAACAAACTCGGGTTTAGTACGCATATCTTCGATAGTTGCGCTACCTGTATAACCCATACTAGAACGAATACCACCAAGTAGTTGGTGGATGACTGGGCCAAGGTTACCTTTGTAAGGAACGCGGCCTTCAATACCTTCTGGTACAAGTTTGTCTGCTTCACTTGATTCTTGGAAGTAGCGATCACTTGAACCTTGTTTTTGTTGCATCGCACCTAATGAACCCATGCCACGGTATGATTTATAAGAACGACCTTGGAATAATTCAACTTCACCAGGTGATTCTTCAGTACCCGCAAACATGCCGCCCAACATGATGGTATGAGCACCAGCAACGAGTGCTTTAGCTACATCGCCTGAGTAACGAATACCGCCATCAGCAATTAGTGGAACACCAGTTCCTTCAAGAGCTTTAGCAACATTACTGATTGCAGTAATTTGTGGCGCACCGACACCTGCTACGATACGAGTTGTACAGATTGAACCTGGACCAATACCCACTTTAACTGCATCTGCACCGGCTTCAACTAAGGCTGTTGCCGCTGAACCTGTAGCAATATTTCCGCCGATAACTTGTACTTGAGGGTAGTTATCTTTAACCCAACGTACTTGATCTAATACACCTTGTGAATGACCGTGAGCGGTATCAACAACAATCACATCAACACCTGCTTCAGCCAATGCTTTAACACGTGCCTGACTTTCAGCGCCAATACCTGTCGCAGCACCAACACGTAAACGTTGTTGATCATCTTTAGATGCTAATGGGTTTTCAGTAGATTTCTGAATATCTTTAACTGTGATCATGCCTTGAAGGTGAAAGTTATCATCAACAACCAATACTTTTTCAATACGGTTAGTGTGAAGTAAGTTTAAAACTTCTTTTTTATCAGCATTTTCTTTGACTGTCACCAAGTTTTCTTTCGTTGTCATCACTGAAGAAACAGGGTTGTCAAAATGTGTTTCAAAGCGTAAATCACGACTGGTTACTATACCAACAAGATCTTCGCCATCGACAACAGGCATTCCTGAAAACTTATTAGCACGGGTTAACTCAAGGACTTCACCGATGGTCGATGTTGGTGAGACAGTGATAGGGTCGCGAACAACACCACTTTCGAAGCGTTTAACTTTACGCACTTCGGCAGCTTGTTCTTCAATCGTCATATTCTTGTGAAGAATACCTAAACCACCTTCTTGGGCGATTGCGATAGCTAAACGACTTTCCGTTACAGTATCCATTGCTGCAGATAACAGCGGAATATTGATGTTAATATCTCGGGTAAGTTTTGTTGTTAAGTTAACATCTCGCGGCATTACGTTAGAATAAGCGGGTAGTAACAAAACATCGTCGAAGGTTAGGGCTTCTTGAGCGATTCTCATAGGGCGTGTTCCTGATAGTACTTGTGGTATTATCCCGTCAATTATAACAAGAATTACACATATTTTCTAAGTTTTTTATGGCATTAGGTAGTAAACCAACATTAGCGAGTAGACCGGTCAAAGAGGTTTATGCCGTTTCACGTTTAGTACGTGAGGCAAGAGGTGTATTGGAAGGTTCTTTTCCCCTTATTTGGGTTGAGGGTGAAATTTCTAATCTTGCCATGCCTGCATCAGGCCATATTTACTTCACCTTGAAAGATGAAGCGGCACAAGTTCGTTGCGCTATGTTTAGAAACCGTAATCGTAATGTACGGTTTACCCCAAAGAATGGCATGCAGATCTTATTGCGTGTTCGTGTGACCTTATATGAAGGGCGGGGCGAGTTTCAACTTGTAGTTGAACATATGG
This sequence comes from Methylophaga sp., assembly GCA_013139345.1. GTDB lineage: Bacteria > Pseudomonadota > Gammaproteobacteria > Nitrosococcales > Methylophagaceae. Next base: position 17,012 of record WTAY01000088.1, read on the forward strand.
AAGAGGCGGGAAGTGGTGCGTTACAACGAGCCTATGAAGCCTTAAAACATCGTCTTGGTGAAGAAGGTTTATTTGATCAAGCACATAAGAAAGAATTACCGACATTGCCGCAAAGCATTGGCGTTGTTTCATCGCCTGATGGTGCAGCCGTACATGACATTCTAACGGTATTAAACCGCCGCTTTCCTGCTGCAAAGGTTATTCTTTACCCTGTTGCAGTGCAAGGTGGAGACTCCGCGAAACAAATAGCTAATATGATTACCTTAGCGAATAGTCGCCAAGAGTGTGATGTTTTAATTGTTGGTCGTGGTGGTGGTTCTTTAGAAGATTTATGGAGCTTTAATGATGAGCTTGTTGCTCGTGCTCTCTTTGCAAGTGAGATTCCTGTCATTAGCGCGGTTGGTCATGAAGTTGACTTTACAATTGCTGATTTTGTGGCAGATGTTCGTGCTCCAACTCCTTCGGCAGCCGCTGAATTAGCAGTACCTGATGCGGCACAATGGTTAGCAAAAATACACAATCATAGTCGACGATTGACCTTATTAATCGAACATCGTTTACATGATGAAAAACAACATCTAAAGAATTTACAGCAACGACTGCCTCAGCCCTTAACTGCAATAAATCAACAGATGCAACGTTTAGATCGCTTAGCTCAGCAGTTAAACCGTAACTGGCGACAGATTATTAATAATAAACGTCAGCAAGTGGATTATTGGTTAGTACGCTTAAAACACCCACAGGCGAAGATTGAGGCTAATCATTATAAATTGGCTCATTTGAATGAGCGTTTGCAACAGGTAATCAAACAAAACCTCGATCAGCTGTCTTCTCAAAATAAAGCGTTATTCCAACGTTTACAATTTCAATCACCATTGCCCAAAATTATGCAGCAGCAGACAAGTGTAGAGCAAGCTAGGAAGCAGTTGGATAAGGCGATGCAGAAGGTAATTAGTCAGCATAAATCTGATTTATCCCAGAAAATGAGAACATTGTCTGCGGTAAGCCCTTTAAATACATTAGAGCGCGGTTACAGTATTGCGACTGATAGCCTTTCTGGGGATGTGATCAGAAATAGTGATGATGTGGAGCTGGGACAAAAGGTTGATATTCAACTACAGCATGGCGAATTACACTGCCAAATTACAGCTAAGAAAAGTAGCTAATTTATCTGATTAAGACGGGTGAGAAATATCTCCGCCGCAGTGAGGGCATTGAGTAATTTGTCCTGCGCCAGCGAGTCTTATTAGCGCCTTACTTTCTTTTAGTGATAACCCCAAAGATAGTCTAAGATGTTCAATATCACGCAGTTCTTTATGGCTTAACTTACCATCAGATAATAACGCTATTAATTTTGCTCGGAATTCATCACGACGACTTTGCATCTCAGTTGTGAAACCACTGGCAATAATACCCGCTGGTAAAGCAGCAATACCGACTCCCATAATAGTGATGACTATTCCTAATGCTTTTCCAGCAAAAGTGATAGGGACTACATCACCATAACCTACCGTTGTGAGCGTGATTGTTGCCCACCAAATGGCTTGAGGGATCGAACCAAAAACATCTGGTTGAGCTTTATGCTCGACGAGATAGATCCCCGCTGAAGCAAAGACGATAAGTATGATTAAAATACTGAGGGCTGAAATGATGCCAGGAAGTTCATTTTTTAGCACTTGAAGCAGAATGTTTAAAGAGCTTGAGTATCGTGTAAGTTTGAATATGCGTAGTAAACGCACAACTCTTAAATAGCGAGTATCTAGCTGGATAAATAAACCTAAATAGAAGGGCGCTACAGCGAGGAGATCAATAAGTGCCAATGGACTTTTGGCATATTTCCATCGACTACGCCATGGCTGTTCGGGGTCAATTTCGGCTGAGCTCCACAGACGGGCAATATATTCAATTGAGAATAGGGCAATGGAAAGGTATTCAAACCAAATAAACCATGTACTGTGTTCAGCCCTAACTTGTGGCATTGTTTCGACAAAAACAATAACAACAGTAATAGCGATAAGAAGCATTAGAACAATATTAATGAGTCGAGCGAGACCATCGTGCTCAACTTCGAAGATTTGATGGGCTCGATGTCTTAGTGATACGGAATCAATATTTTTTACATTCTCAGCCATAATAGTGTCTGCTTTTAAAGGCGGAAGTCTCTACCTAAATAAACACTTAATACGCGTTTATCTTTCATAATTTCATCAGGCGTACCTTTTGCAATGACTTCTCCTTCATTGAAAATATAAGCACGTTCACAGACTTTTAGTGTTTCACGCACATTATGATCAGTAATTAAGATACCAATACCTCGTTGTGCGAGTTCTTGGATAATGCCCTGAATATCAAGTACCGATATGGGATCAACACCGGCAAAAGGTTCATCAAGCAAGATAAATTGGGGATCCATGGCAAGAGCACGCGCTATTTCTACTCGGCGGCGTTCGCCACCTGACAGAGCCATGCCGATAGAGTCACGAATATGATCGATATGAAAATCAGATAAGAGCCGTTCAAGTAAATCTAGTTTATCTTCTTGCTCAAGATCATCACGTGTTTCGATAATGGCATAGATATTATCGGCAACACTGAGCTTTCTAAAAACGGATGCTTCTTGGGGTAGGTAGCCTATTCCAAGTTGTGCTCGCTGGTGGATAGGATCATGTGTGAGTTCGCGTTGATCAAGGAAAATAGTGCCGTGATCAACAGGAATTAAGCCGACAATCATATAGAAGGTAGTTGTCTTACCTGCACCGTTGGGGCCTAAAAGCCCAACAATTTCCCCACTCTTTAGTTCCAGTGAGATATCTTTTACTACTTGGCGAGAACCAAAGCTTTTTGATAATGTTTGGGCAGACAATATGCTCATTTTTGCGGCTTATTCCAATTAATTAGTACGCTGAATGTAACGACGAGATACCCAACCGAT
>WTAY01000140.1 GCA_013139345.1 Methylophaga sp.
ACCTTGCGCATTACTATTACCCAGTTTAGATAACCACTGCGTTAATAAATTACCAGGGGTTGCAATAATGCCGGTATTGCCTTCAGTAATTAATTTTTCTTCGTCATTAGCATCTTTTTCTTCAACAATCTTTATTACCGCACCTTCAGCTGACCTGACAATACGACCATAACCTGTAGGATTATCCAACTCAACGGTTAACAAGCCAATAGCTGTTTGACTTACACTTTCCAGTAATTTGGCTATCGTCGTTTTTTTTAATAAAGGCACGTCACCGTATAAAATGAGCACCGTATCATCAGCATTGATATATTCTTCAGCCTGCTGAACAGCATGACCTGTACCCAATTGCTGTTTTTGCTCAACCCAATGGGTATCTAATGATTGTAATTGTTCTTTAACTAACTCACCACCGTGTCCATAAACAATGACCACTGAATTATTTTCTAATTGTCGGCTGGTATCGTAGACATGATGCAACAATGCGCGATCTGCTATTTTATGTAAAACTTTAGGTTTAGCTGAGCGCATACGCGTGCCTTGACCCGCCGCTAAAATAACCGTTTTAATATGCATGTTTATCTCTGACTAATCTTTTATAAGCTGAATATCATTGAATGATATCCAGGCTGTTGATGGGGCTACTCCTTGATTCTGCTTTTGCAACATCAAGGCTACTTAAATTATTATAGTTTATTATTCGACAGGTATAAAAAAACCCGAAAATGTTTGCACATAATCGGGCTTTTTTTGACTACGCAGTTTATTACTACGAACCTCGTTTTCTTAATTTATCCAAGGTTCTTAACTGCATCACTGCTTGTGCTAATTCCGCTTGAGCTTTTGCATAATCAATTTTTCCAGATTTATCTGTCAAAGCCTCTTCTGCTCTTGCTTTTGCTTCTAATGCAGCTGCTTCATCAATATCTTTTGCTCTGATGGCTGTATCAGCTAAAACAGTGACTAAATGTGGCTGTACTTCTAAAATACCGCCAGAAACATAATATTCTTGTGTTTCTTTATCACTTATTTTAACCCTTACTTCACCAGGTTGAAGATTGGTTATTAATGGAGCATGACGCGGTGCAATACCTACTTCGCCAAGTTCAGCAGGTGCAAAAACCATTTCCGCTAATCCGGAAAAGATTTCGCTTTCTGCACTTACGATGTCTACATGTACTGTCATGGTCATAATATTTCCTATAAGTTATTAACTAACTTACATTCCTTTTGCTTTTTCAACAGCCTCATCAATGGTTCCCACCATGTAGAAAGCTTGTTCAGGAAGCTCATCATAATCGCCATCGATAATACCTTGGAATCCAGCAATTGTATCTTTCAAAGATACATATTTACCTGGAGAACCTGTAAATACTTCAGCAACAAAGAAAGGCTGTGATAAGAAACGCTGGATTTTACGAGCTCTAGATACAGTTTGCTTATCTTCTTCAGATAATTCATCCATACCTAAAATTGCAATAATATCGCGTAACTCTTTATAACGTTGTAGTAAACCTTGAACGCCACGAGCCACATCATAATGCGCTTGACCAATTACTAAAGGATCTAACTGACGACTACTTGAATCCAATGGATCAATCGCAGGATAAATACCTAGCTCAGCAATTTGACGAGATAATACAACCGTCGCATCTAAATGCGCGAATGTTGTTGCAGGTGATGGATCTGTTAAATCATCCGCAGGCACATATACCGCTTGGATAGACGTAATAGAACCTGTTTTAGTTGAAGTGATACGCTCTTGTAATACACCCATTTCTTCAGCAAGTGTAGGCTGGTAACCTACCGCTGATGGCATACGACCTAATAGCGCAGATACTTCAGTACCCGCTAATGTATAACGATAAATATTATCTACGAAGAATAGAACATCACGACCTTCTTCACGGAAGAATTCCGCCATCGTTAAACCTGTCAAAGCAACACGCAGTCTGTTTCCCGGTGGCTCATTCATCTGACCATAAACCAATGATACTTTATCGATTACGTTTGAATCAGTCATTTCGTGGTAGAAATCGTTACCCTCACGAGTACGCTCACCAACACCAGCAAATACAGAGAACCCACTGTGCTCAATCGCAATGTTACGAATAAGCTCCATCATGTTTACTGTTTTACCAACACCCGCACCACCAAACAGACCCACTTTACCACCTTTAGCAAAAGGGCAAACCAAGTCAATAACTTTGATACCTGTTTCTAACAATTCGTTAGCAGGTGCTTGCTCTTCATATGAAGGCGCATCGCGGTGAATAACCCACTTTTCTTCTTCACCAATTGGGCCTTTCTCGTCAATTGGATTACCTAGAACGTCCATTATACGTCCCAAGGTTTTCTGTCCAACTGGAACCTTAATGCCTTCGCCAGAATTGCTAACATCCAATCCACGGCTTAATCCATCAGTTGTACCCATTGCAATAGTACGTACTACACCATCACCTAATTGTTGTTGAACTTCTAAGACTAGCTCATTATTTTCAACATTTAACGCATCATATACCTTCGGCAAGTCTTTACGTGGAAACTCCACATCAACGACCGCTCCAATAATCTGAACGATTTTACCCTTACTCATTCTTCGTCCTCTTTAATAATCTAAATTCGCTTAGCTTTGGGCTGTCGTTTAAACAGCAGCTGCACCCGCTACAATTTCTGAAATTTCTTGCGTAATAGCAGCTTGTCTTGCCTTATTATAAACAAGTTGCAGCTCGTCAATGATGTTACCAGCATTATCAGAAGCACTTTTCATCGCAACCATTCGAGCAGACTGCTCACAGGCATTATTTTCAACTACACCCTGATAAACAATCGATTCGATATAGCGAGTTAACAATATATCCAACACTTCTGTTGCATCAGGCTCATATAAATAATCCCAATGCTTATTACCAAAGTGCTCTTGTGAATCATCATCTAATTCAGCTGCAGCAACAGGCAATAGCTTTTCAATCGTTGGTTTCTGAGTCATGGTATTAACAAATTCATTGCTAACAACATAAAGCTCATCAATTGTCCCTTCACTATAGGCATCTAACATTACTTTAATAATGCCGACAATGTCATTTAGGTGTGGAGTGTCCCCAAGCTTACTTATTTGAGCAACAAGATTTGCATTAATACCCGAGAAAAAGCTACTTCCCTTAGAACCGATAGTACAAATATCAACTTCGATTCCATCGTTTTCCCAAGCAGATAGATCTTTTAGTACTGTTCTGAATAAGTTTGAATTCAGACCACCACATAATCCTCTATCAGACGATACAACAATAACGCCTACACGCTTAACTTCACGATCGATTAAAAACGGATGCTTATACTCAGGATTAGCATAAGCCAGATGCTTAATGATCTGGCTAATCTTTTTTGAGTAGGGACGCGTTGCATTCATTCTGTCTTTTGTTTTACGCATTTTACTCGCAGCAACCATTTCCATTGCTCGAGTGATTTTTTGAGTATTTTTAATACTCGCAATCTGTGTGCGTATTTCTTTACCAACAGCCATTAGAAGCCCCTTACCAGCTACTTGTTTTAATGAAAGCTTCTATTGCAGACTGAATTCCCTGCTTAATTTCATTACTATAATCGCCTGTATCGTTGATTGTTTTTAACAAATCAGCGTGCTCAGATTTCATATATGATTGTAATGCAGCTTCAAAATCACGTACTTTATTAACTTCTAGATCATCAAGAAAACCTTCGTTAGCCGCATGAAGTGAAACACCCATTTCAGCCACTGACATAGGAGAGTATTGATCCTGCTTCATCAGTTCTGTTACGCGTTGTCCACGTTCAATTTGCTTACGTGTGCTTTCATCAAGGTCAGATGCAAATTGAGCAAATGCTGCCAATTCACGATACTGAGCTAAATCAAGACGAATACCACCACCTAATTTCTTAATAATCTTAGTTTGTGCTGCACCACCTACTCGTGATACTGACAAACCTGCGTTAACCGCTGGACGAATACCTGAGTTGAATAAATCAGACTCTAAGAAAATTTGTCCATCAGTAATCGAAATTACATTAGTTGGTACGAATGCTGATACGTCACCACCTTGAGTTTCAATAATAGGTAATGCAGTCAAAGAACCTGTTTTACCTTTTACTTTACCGCCAGTTAATTTTTCTACTTCAGCAGCGTTAATACGAGAAGCTCTCTCTAATAAACGTGAGTGAATGTAGAAAACATCACCGGGATACGCTTCACGACCTGGTGGACGACGAAGTAATAATGACATTTGACGATATGCCCAAGCTTGCTTAGTTAAATCATCATAAATAATCAGTGCATCTTCACCTTTATCTCTAAAGTATTCACCCATTGAACAACCTGTATAAGGTGCAATGAACTGAAGTGCTGCAGATTCAGATGCAGACGCTACAACAATAATTGTATGTGCTAATGCATCATGCTCTTCTAACTTACGTACTACGTTAGCAATTGATGAACGTTTTTGACCAATCGCAACATAGATACATTTAA
>WTAY01000043.1 GCA_013139345.1 Methylophaga sp.
GCGACTGGCATCAAACCAAGGTACAAATATCAAACCACGAGGCGGTTTATTACGACCACGTGTCTCAACCATTGCCGTAATTTCACCACGACGCGAGATAACTTTAGCGTTTAAACCGCGACGTAAACCACGTGCTTTAGCATCTTCTGGGTGCATATAAATCACCGCATCAGGCACTGCACGATATAGCTCAGGAACACGACGGGTCATAGAGCCAGAATGCCAATGCTCTAATACACGCCCTGTTGATAGCCACATATCAAACTCTTCATCTGGGCTTTCAGGAGGTGCTTCATACGGTGCTGTGATTATATTTGCACGACCATCTTTATTACCATAGAAGCGAAGTCCTTCACCCTTAGGCACATAAGAGTCATAACCTTCACGGTAGCGCCATAATGTTTCTTTGCCATCGATCACAGGCCAACGTAATCCACGCACTTGATGATAAACATCAAATGGTGCTTGTTCATGACCTTTTTTGTATCCATCTGTTTGGAAGCGGCGATATTCTTCGAATAAGCCTTTTTGAATATAAAAACCAAACTCATCTAGCTCATGATTAGCATATTCATTGCCTACAGTATCAGTGACTTTATCAATTTTGAATTGATCAACCTGACCATTGGCATATAGCACGTCATACAGTGTTTTCCCCTTATGTTCAGGTGACTTATCTAATAACTCTGCTGGCCAAACATCTTCTATTTGGAAGCGTTTTGAGAACTCAACCATTTGCCACAAATCAGATTTAGCATCACCCGGAGCATTAACCTGCTGACGCCAGAACTGAGTACGACGCTCGGCATTACCGTAAGCACCCTCTTTTTCTGTCCACATTGCTGTTGGTAAAATCAAATCAGCTGCTTGAGCAGAAACGGTTGGGTATGGGTCAGAAACAACAATAAAGTTGTCAGGATTACGCCAGCCCGGATAGGTCTCTCCATTCATATTAGGAGCAGCTTGCATATTGTTATTACACATTACCCAATAACAATTTAACTTGCCATCTTTTAGCATACGACTTTGCAATACAGCGTGATAACCGTTCTTACCTGGAACAGTGCCTTCAGGCAGTTTCCAAATCATTTCAGCAAAATCACGATGAGACTTTTTCTTAACCACATAATCAGCTGGTAAACGATGTGAGAACGTACCTACTTCACGGGCAGTACCACATGCAGAAGGCTGACCTGTTAATGAGAAAGGACTATTACCCGGTTCGGAAATTTTACCCATTAATAAATGGATATTGTAGATCAGACCATTCGCCCAAACACCACGTGTATGTTGGTTAAAGCCCATTGTCCATAAAGATGTAATCTTACGATCTGGATCAGCATACAGCTTAGCTAAGCGTTCTAACTTTTCAGGTTCAACACCTGATATTTCAGCAGCAAATTCTAATGTGTATTTCTTAACTGACTCAGCATATTCTTCAAAGTTGATTTCACTTAAGTTACCTTTATCTGGATTTTCTGCTGCTTGCTGTAAAGGATGTTCAGGACGTAAACCATAACCAATATCTGTTGGTGTTTTTTTGAAGTTAACGTGCTTACCCAAGAAGTCTTGATTGTAAGCTTTGTTTTCAATAATGTAGTTCGCGATGTAGTTTAAGATAGCTAAGTCAGTTTGTGGCGTAAAGATCATGCCATTATCCGCCAGCTCAAAACTACGATGTGTGAAGGTTGACAGCACATGTACTTCACAACCTTCTTTAGTCAAACGCGTATCAGTAATACGAGACCAAAGAATAGGATGCATTTCTGCCATATTCGAGCCCCATAATACAAAGGCATCAGCATGTTCTAAATCATCATAACAACCCATCGGTTCATCAGCACCAAAGGCACGCATAAAACCACCTACAGCAGAAGCCATACAATGGCGTGCATTAGGATCAAGATGGTTTGAACGGAAACCCGCTTTATACAGTTTAGAAGCAGCATAGCCTTCCCAAACAGTCCATTGACCAGAACCAAACATACCTACTGTTGATGTAATCTGATCAGCAGGCTTACCTTTATTTGCGACCATATCTTTCTTAAGTGAGACTTTCCACTTCTCAGCCATAATATCGAAAGCGGCATCCCAACTAATCGGTGCAAAGTCACCATTTTTGTCAAACTTGCCATCGGTTTGTCTTAATAAAGGTTGCGTTAGGCGATCTTCACCATACATTATCTTATATAAGAAATACCCTTTAATACAGTTTAAACCACGGTTAACAGGTCCATCAGGATCACCTTGAGTAGCAACGATTCGCCCCTCTTTAACCCCAACCAAAACAGAACAACCCGTACCACAAAAACGACAGGGCGCTTTATCCCAACGGATAGAATCTTTTTGTTTTGCTGCAACACTCACAACAGGAATCGTAATACCTGCTGCTGCGGCTGTTGCTGCAATTGCATTATTTTTAATAAAATCACGACGATTTAAAGTCATTACTACATCTCCTAGACGCTAAATTTCTTCAGCATGCTCATAAATTAGGGTTGCGGAAAGTACATTTGGGGTGGCGCTAAAGGCCGAAAGTGAATCTGCTAATGAGGCTTTACCAATACGTTCGACGGTGACAACCAAACGGTTATCATCTGTAGCTTCATGGATTTCTACGCCTGACATAGTGAGTAATTGTTTTTGAACCTCTTCTGAAAAACCTGGTTTAGCATGTATCAATACACCACAAATCTCTATCATTTCACTCAAGCTCGAACCCTCACACAATTTTTATATTCTTAACGGACTGATTATAGACTGTTCTCACCTAACGCGCCTTGATCTACATCATCTAAAGGGCTAATAAATAGTGCTGTTGTCGGACACACACTTATGCATGCTCCACAACCATTGCAAAGATCGCTATTGAGCTCTGGTGAAGACACCCCTCCAACCACAGGATGAAACTTAATCGCTACTGCTTCACACATTTCACTACAGCTACGACACACGACAGATTGTTGTGTGATGCATTTATCCATATTAATAACCGCTTTATGCAACCATGGCTGTCCATCGGGTTGTTTAACTAATGCATGGTAGTTACAACTATCAACACACTGTTCACAAAAAGTGCACTCACCTTTACTAAAATCAATGTGGGGATAATTACCGCGACCAATAACAATAATTTTTTCAGGACAAGCATCAACACAGCTTTTGCATCTACTATCACAACTCGATAAAAAGTCACCTTCATCCGTCGCCCATGGGGGGCGAATCAACATTTTATCTTCTCGCCAAGCCCCTTGAAGAAAGGCGGAACGGGATAATCGTGATGAATGTGATCTTTCAGCCATAAAATTAAGTTCCTGCCTTATAGATTTAAATAAACACTAACAATGTTACCACCAAAATATATGTCTAATAGCTACCACTATCGTATTTTAGTATTGTAAGATGCACTAAATTACATCAAGCATCATGATAAAAGGAAAGATCGGTGGTTAGCAGAATTTATTTATTCGTTAAAAAGATGCTCGCTATTTATCTATTGTTTTTTACATTTCCATCCTATGCAGAAGACGCTCCTCTTTCTAGTCAAGATAAAAACACTCTTGAAAGTATCGTTGTTACAGCACAAAAAACAGAACAAGATGCACAGGATGTAGGCATTACAATGTCCACTCTTTCAGAACAAGGTATACATGAACTAGGTTTTATTTATCCAACTGATATTAGCAATCAAATCCCTAATGTTCAGGTTGTGAAAACAGTTCTGCCTTTTTTCTCAATTCGAGGCATGGGCCTTAATGAATTTGCTCCTAATTCAGACTCCCCAGTCGCAGTTCATCTTGATGAGGTGTATCTGAGTAAGGCATTTCAAGTAACGGGCGCTTTGTTTGATATGGAACGCATTGAGGTATTAAAAGGTCCGCAAGGCACCTTGTTCGGTCGAAACACGACAGGGGGTTCAATCAACTTTACGACCAAAAAGCCCACATTTGAACCTGAGGGTGGGCTTACTTTAGGCTACAGTCGTTTTGACCGAAAAGAGGCCGAAGCCTATATCAGTGGACCAATAATTAATGATTATTTACTCGGCCGCTTATCTGGATTTACTCGCCAGTCTTCAGAGGGGCCAACATACAACGCCTATACAGATGAAGACTTAGGAAAATTAGATCAATTTGGCCTTCGTGGTCAACTACTCTGGTTCCCTAATGACGATAATGAAATTCTCTTTTCCATTCACGGAGGGGAAGATAATTCAGAAATAATTCCATATGGTATTCGAGGTACTTATGATGCGAGCGTATTTCCAGGAACAGTAAGCCTATGTCCCGCTTATTTCAGCCCATCCTTTGCAGCAAACTCGTCTGGATGTGTATTACCCTCAGGTGATGCTGGCGCAGATAACGATCCCTTCACTTCTAATGTAAATAAGACCAACCAACTCAATGATGAAAGCTTTGGAAGCGCTCTAAAAGTCACCACTGATTTATCGTGGGCAACACTGACATCTATCACCGCTTATGAATATTATGAACGTGATTTTAATGAAGATGATGATGATTCTCCGACCAGCAACTTTGAAGTTGATTGGTACAATAAACTACATCAATTCACCCAAGAAATTCGACTTAGCTCCGCTAGCCCAGATAAAAACTCATGGTTAGTCGGGCTATTCTACGAACACGATTCATTGGATGTCGTGAACGTATTAACGACGGCAGAGCACCCTGTACCGGCGTTTAATGGATTGGCTATCGCGACCAGTTATGCACAATCAACTGATGCAATCGCCCTATTTGGTCATAATGAATATTCTTTTATGGAACAGTGGTCACTTATTAGTGGCCTGCGTTACACATGGGAACGCACACAGTTTGATGGCCAAACTCTTGCTCAGGCAGCTTCTAGCCCTACCTTGGGCATAGAAAATAATCTCAGTGACCCTCTTTTCACTTTAGCCGCCAGAAAGGATGTTCATGAAGTTCAAAATGTATCATTCAAGTTGGGTTTAAACTTCCAACCGACGTCAAACCAACTCTATTATGGCAGCATTTCTACAGGCTTTAAAAGTGGTGGCTTTAACGGTGGATTTGCATTTTCATCAGTAGAATTTAGTGAATTTGAGCCAGAAGAAATCCTTGCTTATGAGGTGGGTTCAAAATTAACCTTACTTGAAAAAACACTCCAATTAAATACAGCCTTATTTTATTATCAGGTCACCAATCCTCAAATCAATGCTGATGGCCCCACACCTCCAAGCCTAATTACCACCAACGCAGACTCATCACGACATATAGGTGCTGAAATTGATGCTTGGTGGAAACCTATGCACGGTTTGGATCTCAAGTTTGGTGTAGGCTGGTTAGAGGCTGAATATGGGGCGTTTTTTGTCTTAGGTGAAAATCAAGAAGGTAATAAAGTAGTTAACAGTCCGGAGTGGACATTGAATGGTTTGGTCCGATATGAATACCCACTCACTAATGGCATGAAATTCATCAGCATCGCTGACTTTAGCTACCGTACCGATCGCCACCTAGAATCGACCAACATACAAACAGCACATGAACCTGGCTACTGGTTAGCTAACGCAAGAATTGCGCTTGCCACTCACGACAATAAAGTTGAAGTGGGTCTTTGGGTTAAAAACCTCACCAATAAGCAATATCGGCATTATGTAAATGATGTCTCAGCATTAGGTGCCGTTGGCGATATTTGGGATGAACCTATCACCTATGGCCTCGACATTAGCATGAAATACTAGCGCTCATTTATTGACATAAGATACGTGAAATCAAATCTTCTCTCGTACTAATACTGAGTCGGTTACACAGGTTCTTTACATGCTCTTTTACAGTATGGGTACTCAAATCTAGTTTCTGTGCAATCACTTTATGTTGCTCACCCAATGCGTAAAGTAAGCCCACAACTTCTTGTTTTGGCGTCAATCCTAAATCTCTAATTCGCTGAAACAGCTTCAAGACAAAAGGCTCTTGCCAACGAATATTAATGCCAATTTTAGCTTCGGCACCACCAGCAATATCTTCAATTAAAAAAGCACGTAAGACAAATTTCCCCCATGAGCTTTTCATTGTCACTGTTGCATCACTTGAGCTCAGTCTTTCTGTTCCCTGTAATCGTACGTTCTCAATGATATGTTGCAAATCTTTAAGTATGGCTAGGCGTTCAATAGCATGTTTAGTATGATGATTAAACTGTGATGAAGAGGCTAATGTCAGTAAGCTATCACCCATTGGACATGTGTAATTTAATGCGCCAGACTTATCAATAATTAATAAGCCTTGCTGCCAACCATCCACCGAATATGTATTCTCTACCTGAGGCTGAGATAATCCCTTCGCTATAATTCTAGCCACACACTGTAAGTCTTTTCGTTCTTGCAGTGAGAACTCAGCTTCCCCGTGTTTTCGATTAATAATGAGCACGCCTAAACGAAGCCCCGTATTTTCTTGAATGACTGGAACAAAACAACTGTTGATATATCCCATCGGTAATAAGATTCTTTTATATGATTGTGACAAATATGACGGACAGTGCCCATTAAAATCAGATGAAGTAATAGGCCCATTTAGCTGGCTCAGCCATGTCGCAGTCTCAGCATAACTATCGGGTGCAGATTTAGACA
>WTAY01000075.1 GCA_013139345.1 Methylophaga sp.
TGCTTTGCTTGTACAGCCTGAAAATTTTCCACATACAGTTCTGATATATAACCTGAAAAAGGTGCTTTTAATTCGGTATCAGACAATGCTTTGACTGCTTTATCACGCTCGGCACTGGTAACACGCGCTTCGGCATTTAACCGGTCATACTCTGTCTTAGATATAAAGTTTTTCGTAATCAGCTCTTTTGCCCGTTTGAAATTTGCATAGGCATTTTGTACATTAGCTCTGGCTTCTGAAACATTGCTGCGAAAGTCTCGAGAATCTAAACTTGCTATCAGTTGTCCTTTAGCAATATTTTCACCTATTTTAACTGGACGTTTATTTAACGTTCCACTCACATCAAATGCTAAATTAACTTCACGTACTGCTTTTGCCCTGCCTGGAAAATCACGCCCTTTTAGCAGTTCAATATCACCCACCTTAATTGCACGCACGGGACGAATGATTTCTACTTTATCAGCTTGGTCATCAGCACACCCTCCCAGCCCAATAAATGTTATTAATAAAATCAACGTTAATACTGATTTTTTTTCCTGCATAGTTTTACCTTATTTAGTATTGTTACATCTAACATTCAACCTAATTGTAAGCGTATATCAATTCATAACCCTATGCTAGTATTACTTGCATATAAAAGCAGGTTTTAGGTTTACACAATGCCAAACGCAATCAATCAACACTCATTAAATAAAAGCAGTATCTATAAGTTAGTCAATAAACGACTGAGCCTTGTCTTATTCTTCGTTGTAATATCCATCGGAGTAACTAGTTATTACCTAGAACAACACAGGCTGCTAAAAAATATACAAACTATTGCAATCAAACGCGCCAACCAATATGTAATGCAATTTGGTAAGCTATTAAACAACCAACAAGCCGTAGATGATGGTAGCGTACAAAAGAGTATAGAAAAATTTGCAGAATCCAATATTGTCTTCTCCGAAGGCACTTTTGTAGCTGCCTTCATTCGAGACAATCGAGACAAAATTGCAGGTAGTTTTATACGTGACCAATACACGGCCGACACAGTGACCCAGATTCTTAAACAAGCCACCCAGATTGATCCTATCGAAGCCGTTATAACAACTGTGGAAGTAATAGAAATTGATTCAAAACAATTAATTTTATTGCGATTTCCAGTGCAGGATAGTAGCCACAACACACTAGGGCAAGCTGCCGTACTTTTTCTTCCAGCAACAGAGCGCATACAGCTCATTCAAACCAATGTTTGGCAAACGACTGTTAGTGCCATCGCTATCGTATTGATGACTGCTTTAGGTTTATATCCTGTTATCATTCGGCTGACCCACCAATTATCCGAACTTTCCACTAGCCTTCTTATTGCAAACTTACAAACAGCTAAAGCACTGGGTAATGCAATTGCCAAACGCGACTCTGATACTGATGCCCATAATTATCGCGTTACTATATATTCTGTACGTTTAGCTGAAGAAATAGGCTTACCGACAAAAAAAATGCAAGGCTTGATTAAGGGGGCTTTTTTACATGATGTAGGCAAAATAGGCACCCCTGATAACATTCTACTTAAACCAGGGAAACTTACTGAAAGTGAGTTTACAGAAATGAAAAACCATGTGGGTCATGGTGTGGATATTATTAAAAACTCCAGCTGGCTTCAGGATGCTGAAGATGTTGTCTTACATCATCATGAGAAATACAATGGCAATGGATATGCTGTCAATGGCGACAAAGCCCTGACAGGAAAAAATATACCTTTGACTGCTCGGATTTTTGCTATTGCCGATGTATTTGATGCCCTTACTTCACGTCGACCTTATAAAGAACCCTTTGACTTTGATACCACCATGGCAGAAATGGAAAAGAATATAGGCACACATTTTGATCCAGAATTATTTGCCACATTCAAAACGATTGCTAAACCATTGTATGACAAACTGGCTAATCGTGAAGATGAGTTACCCAAAGATATACTAAAAGAAATTGTGCAACTATACTTTCTACAAGATTTAGAGCAACTTCTTTCATAATCTAAGTTAATAAAACATTTGGAGATTAATACATGTCTTTTGAACTCATAAAAAACATTGATCAAGAAATTTGGATGAAAATCAGTGGTGAATTATCCGTGGAGGACTATGAAGCAGTTCAATCACTAATTCTTCTGGAACTCAAAATTTTCCATGAAAGCAAAGCTTTAATTATTCTGGACAATTTTACTGGCTGGAGTAAAGACAAAAGATGGGAAGATATTTTGTTTATGCAAGATTATGCAGACAAAATTACAAAAATGGCTATTGCTGGTGATGAGAAATGGAAAGAGGAAGTCTTTATGTTTGTTGGTAAATCTTTTCGCAGCACTGCAATCGAATTTTTTTCAGAAGACCAATTGGAATTAGCCACCGATTGGTTGTCTGAAACTAACTGATTTTTATTCAAAATAATAATCCACAAAATTAACTCTATTCCGCTATGAAAAATACGCTTTTGATTTCGATTGTCTCTGTCTTTTTGACTTTGTTTATAACGCCTATTTCTGCGGATGAAAGCCGTAACCAATATTTATCTTCTATCATGTTTAAAGCCCCCAAGATACTTGAAGATACCAACACCTATCACCATATTCTGGGGCATTATTCAAATGTTAGATAATAAACCTTCTACCACTGATGAATTTAGTAAAAAAG
>WTAY01000100.1 GCA_013139345.1 Methylophaga sp.
CCAAGTGCTTTACCGATGGATGCATTATTACCTGAGCCTATTGCCGAAGAGTTGAAATCAACACTTGCTAAAGCTGGTGTTGATTGGCATTTAGAGACAACAACAGAGAGCATCAATCATAGTGATACAGGCTATGAACTAAGCTTAACAAATGGCGATACTGTTCATGCCGACATTGTGATTTCAGCTGTTGGTTTACGTGCCAATATCACGCTTGCTGAAGCCGCTGGTTTGAACACCAATCGCGGTATTGTTACTGACCAATATTTGCAAACAAGTCAGCCAAATATTTATGCATTGGGTGATTGTGCTGAAGTATCAGGCCACAACTTACTCTTTATAGCCCCCATTATTGCGGCGGCAAAAGCACTTGCAAGCACACTTGCGGGTGAACCTAAAACAGTCAAATATCCAGCAATGCCTGTTGCGATTAAAACACCGAACTATCCTCTCATTACTGCTCCGCCCGCTCGCAATGCTGAAGGTGAATGGCACTTTGAGAAAGCTAAATCTGGCTTTGGGATTAAGGGATTATTTGTTGGTACTAATGATGCGCTTCTTGGCTTTGTTTTAAGTGGTGATACCGTGTCAGAAAAAGCAGCGTTAAGTAAACAGCTACCCGATCTACTTGGCTAATAATTAAGGTTTATAGCAGGTAGGTTTTCAAGTAGAGTAATGACTTTAATTCTGAAGCCTTACGAGATCATCTACTGGTGCTAAGCCAAATAAGTATTTTTAATTTACGAAACATTACTGAGATTTCATTCCAGCCAGCGAAGGGTATTAACCTAATATTGGGTGATAATGGTGCCGGAAAAACAAGCATACTTGAAGCCATTCACCTGCTTGCATTGGGGCGATCTTTTAAAGCTAGAACATTAAAAACAACAATCAAATTTGGCCAAAAACAACTTCAAGTTATTGCAAGAGCAGCGAATGATACACCTGTTGGTGTTCAGTTTGATGAGCACTTAGGTCTAAAAATAAGGCTCAATAGCGCACCTTTAAAACGCCTGTCAGACCTAGCAATGCAACTGCCTTTGCAATTCATTCCCGCAAACTGTCACCAATTCTTTGAACAAGGCCCTCGTTACCGTCGTCAACTCCTCGATTGGGGATTGTTTCACGTGGAACCAAGTTTCAATTTCCACTGGCAATCTTATAAAAAGATATTACAACAACGTAACTCTGCTATTCGACAGCATAAAAAAATAGAAGAAATTCAGCTTTGGGATACTCATTTAGCCGAGCATGGAGAGAAGATAACGGAGTTAAGACGATTGCAGTTGGATGCTTTATTGAAAGAATTCGAAGCTGTTTTTCAACGAATTTGCCCTGAATACCAAGGTGCAACGTTTTCTATTAAATATCGCACAGGCTGGAATAAAGACAAAAAGCTTAAAGTCTCATTACAAGACGCTATCGAAAAAGATCGACAATTGGGCTATACCCGATCAGGAAGTCATGCTGCAGATTGGTCATTTACGATTAATGATTTTAACCCTGCAGAGGTGTTTTCCCGAGGGCAGCAGAAGCTGTTTTTCTTAGCCCTTTGTATGGCTCAGGCAAAAATAACAGAGCATGTTAAGCATGAGAAAAGCATATTGTTATTAGATGACATCAGCTCGGAACTAGACCTAGCTCATCAGAAAAATGTATTAGATGAGTTGTCGAACTTACCTGTTCAAGCATTCATTACCGCAACGGATCATTCCTTAGATTTACATGAAAAGGTGACGGTGTTCCACGTGAAACAGGGGGCAATCCTCTAAGCCCCATGATGTGTTAAAATAAGCCTTTAAGTTCAAATCCTAACCCTTCAATGGATAGATTATGACAACCGAAGAAAACACTTACGATTCGTCGAATATTAAAGTATTAAAAGGCCTTGAGGCTGTGCGAAAGCGCCCTGGTATGTATATCGGTGATACAGATGATGGTACAGGTCTTCATCATATGGTGTTTGAAGTTTTAGATAACTCTATTGATGAGTCACTCGCAGGGTATTGTAGTGAAATCAATGTTCGTATTCACCCTGATGAATCAGTTTCAATTTCTGATAATGGTCGTGGTATTCCGGTTGATATTCATGAAGAGGAAGGTATCTCTGCCGCAGAAGTGATTATGACGGTGTTGCATGCGGGGGGGAAATTTGATGATAACTCTTATAAAGTATCAGGTGGATTACACGGTGTAGGTATTTCAGTTGTAAACGCTTTATCAAAGAAACTTGTTATGGAGATTTGCCGTGATGGTAAGGTCCATACGCAAACGTATACAGACAGTGTTCCTGATGACCGGATTAAAGCCGGTGCCGATACAGATCAAACAGGAACAAAGATTCAGTTCTGGCCAAGTGAAGATACCTTTTCAAATATTCTATCTTTTGAGTATAAGATTCTAGCAAAACGGATTCGTGAGCTAGCATTCTTAAACTCAGGTGTGCGTATTGTATTAACCGATGAACGTGATGAACAAAGTGAAGTGTTTTACTATGAAGGTGGTATTCAAGCTTTTGTTGACCATTTGAATAAAAACAAAACACCTGTTCATGATGCTGTTATCAATATCAAAGGCGAAAAAGACGGCGTGGTCGTTGAGTTGGCTATGCAATGGACAGATTCATATCAAGAGAATATTCATTGCTTCACTAACAATATTCCGCAACGTGATGGTGGTACACATTTAGCCGGTTTTAGAGCGGCGCTTACCCGTACTCTGAATCAGTATATTGAGTCAGAAGGTTTAGCTAAGAAATCCAAAGTCACAACAAGTGGCGATGATGCGCGTGAAGGTTTAACGGCTGTTCTTTCTGTTAAAGTTCCTGATCCTAAGTTCTCATCTCAAACTAAAGATAAATTAGTTTCATCAGAAGTTCGCACAATCGTTGAATCTTTAACGAATGAATTTTTTCATGATTACTTAGTAGAAAACCCAGTAGAGAGTAAGTTCATTGCGAATAAAATGGTCGATGCTGCTCGTGCTCGTGATGCTGCTCGTAAAGCACGTGAATTGACTCGTCGTAAAGGTGCGTTAGATATTGCTGGTCTTCCCGGTAAATTAGCGGATTGTCAGGAACGTGACCCTGCCCTTTCTGAATTATTCCTTGTAGAGGGAGATTCTGCGGGAGGCAGTGCAAAACAGGGGCGTGATCGTCGCACTCAAGCCATCCTGCCATTGAAAGGAAAGATCTTAAATGTTGAGCGTGCTCGCTTTGACAAAATGATTAGTTCTGCTGAGGTTGGTACACTGATTACTGCACTGGGTTGTGGTATTGGACGGGGTGAATATAACCCAGACAAATTACGTTACCATCACATTATTATTATGACGGATGCCGATGTCGATGGCTCGCATATCAGAACATTGCTACTCACCTTCTTTTATCGCCAAATGCCAGAGTTGGTAGAACGTGGTCACATTTATATTGCACAACCCCCATTGTATAAAATTAAGAAAGGAAAACAAGAGCGCTATGTAAAAGATGATGCAGAAATGGATCGTTATTTAACTGAGTTAGCACTGACAAATGCCGAGCTCTACCCTAGCGAAACTGCCGATGCAATTACGGGTGATGCATTAAAAGTATTGGTCGAAGAGTACCAAACCGTTACTGCGATTATTAAGCGTTTATCTGCACATTATTACCCTGCATTTCTAGAGCAACTCATTTACCAAGCAGAGATTCCTGATTTAGGCGATGCTGAAAAAATGACAGATTGGCTGGCTAAAATTGAAGTGCGTTTAAATCGTGACTTGCCAACAGGTACAAAGTATCAACTATCGGTTGAGAAAAAAGAAGACGATCAAAAATTCATTAATATTAGTTTCAGTCGTCATGGTATTAGTACTGATTTTCATGTGCCTGGTGATTTCTTTGCAAGTTCTGAATATCAACGCATTCTAACGTTTGCAAATAAGATTAATGATTTATTTGATGAAACGGCTCGCGTGCAACGTGGTGAGCGTAGCGAAGATATTAGCGACTTTGCTCAAGCTGTAACATGGTTAATGGCTGAGGCGCGTCGAGGCCAAAATGTTCAGCGTTATAAAGGGCTGGGTGAGATGAATCCTGAACAGTTGTGGGATACAACAATGGATGCATCACGACGTCGCTTATTACAAGTTAAGATTGAAGATGCGATCGCCGCGGATGAAACATTTAATACGTTGATGGGTGATAATGTTGAACCACGCCGCGAATTTATTGAGAAACATGCACTGCAGGCAACTAATCTGGATATTTAATCATTCAGAATAGGAATTATTCCTAGAGATGAAGGTCATAATAGTCACTATTATGGCCTTTGTTTTTATTAGGCACCGAGAAAATGGAGAACAAAATGGAAAACAGTGTGAAACGCTATAATCGAGTACAGATAATTTTACATTGGTTAATAGCAGCAATTATCTTTGGCATGATTGCATTAGGTTTGTTTATGATTGAATTACCAAAACAGTCGGAATTGCCACCCGGTGAAGAAAGTGTGCGAGCATTTTATTTCTTATTGCATAAATCAATGGGGATTACGGTTGCGATGCTGATTGTATTGCGCGTGCTATGGCGTTTAACGCATAAAGCACCAGTATTGCCAGATACTATCTCAAAATGGCAGCAGAAGGCTGCTGGGGCCGTTCATATCCTACTTTATGCTGTGATGGTTGCTATGCCATTATCGGGCTATGCACAATCAATGTTTAGTAAGTATCACACTAAATTTTGGGGAATCGAGCTACCTCGTTTGGCTGAGGCAGATACTGAAATGAGAGAACTATTCTCACAAGTTCATGAGTGCTTAGCATTTTTACTGATTGGATTAATTGTGGTTCATCTTGCTGCAGCAATTAAACATCGCATTGCAGGAAATGGTATTTCTGAGCGGATGTCATTGAAATAACAGTTTGATTTAGAACACAAAAAAGGCCTGAAAGAGAAATCTTTCGGGCCTTTTTTATGCGCTTAATCCTTAGTTTTATCTCCTCACCCCAGCCCTCTCCAACAGGAGGGGGAGATGGTTGGTATAGATATTAGTGTAACTTGATCTTTGGATGCACACTACGACGGAATAGGTGAGATAGCGATAACATGCCGACACGGAAGATGCCGAACAAGGCAACTTGATGCATTTTGTATAACGATAAATACATCATGCGAGCCATAAAGCCCTCAATCATTAAGCTACCTTTGCTTAAATTCCCCATCATATTACCAACGGTACTATATTTTCCGAGTGATACTAATGAACCATAATCATGGTAGTGGTATTCAGGAATAGACTTGTTAGCCATACGACGTGCAATTGACTTATACGTTAAAGAAGCCATTTGATGCGCTGCTTGTGCACGAGGCGGTACGTTTTGATCTTCCCCAACCCATTTACAGGCACAACAGTCACCAATAGCGTAAATGTCATCATCAAGTGTTGTTTGTAGTGTTTGCTGAACAACAAGTTGATTCATCCAGTTTGTTTCCAAACCAGCAATGTCTTTTAAGAAGTCAGGTGCTTTAATACCGGCTGCCCATACTTTAATGGCAGCAGAAATAGATTTACCACTCTCTGTTTTAATTGCATCTTCAGTGATTTCAACAACACGCTCATTGGTAAACAAGCTCACGCCTAATTTACCCAGTTCTTTTTCAGTTGCTGTTGATAGGTTTTCAGGTAAGCCTGGCAACACACGAGATGCAGCTTCAATGATGCTAATTTTAACATCGGTAGGTTGTACTTCATCTAAGCCATAAGCGGTCAGAAGGTGTGACACTTCATGCAATTGAGCACTCAATTCAACACCTGTCGCACCTGCGCCAACAATCGCAATATCAAGTTGGCCTTCATCAAGAGGCTTGCCTTGCGCATGAGCACGTAAATAGGCCTCTAGAAGCTGTGACTGGAATGTTTCAGCTTGTGTTGTAGTATCTAAGAATAGACAGTTTTGTTCAACACCTTTAATGCCAAAGTCATGACTGACACTACCCACTGAAATAACTAAGTAATCATAGTCAAACTCTCGACGGGGAATGATTTCTACGCCCTTGTCATTATAGGTCGGTGCTACACTGATCTTTTTATTTGCGCGATCTAAGTCATCCATACGACCTAAGCGGAAGCGGAAGCCACTGCACATCGCTTGACCAAGATATTCAATTTCATCTTCATGAGAATCAAGTGTTCCGGCTGCAACTTCATGTAATAAAGGCTTCCAGATATGAGTATGGGTACTATCAACAAGCGTGACTTCAGCCTTGCCTTTTTTACCCAGTTTACGACCTAATTTTGTAACAAGTTCTAGGCCTCCTGCCCCGCCCCCGACAACAACGATTTTAGGAATTGATTTTGCTTCATCAGCCATTGTTTTTTGACCCCAAATGTCTTGAAATTTATGGGGTGATTCTAACGTATAAAGTAGGATGATAACTATCTTATTTTTACTATCTGGCCCGACTCTGGCAAAATTTATCAAATAAGTTGTTTAATTAAGGTTTATATCATGCAAGCAAGCCCCGAAAAACCGCGTTTAGCATGGGCAGTAACAGGCTCAGGACATTATCTTGAAGAATGTTTAGAGATTATCCGTGATTTGGATGATGTTGATTTGTTTTATAGTCGCGCAGGTGAAGAAGTTATTCGCATGTATGGTCATGATCCTAAGGCCGTCAATGGCGATGGTCGTACCTATCACGATCGAGCTGCTAGTTCGCCGCCAGTAGGTTTGTTTTACCGAGGTGATTACCACACTTTAGTGGTGGCGCCAGCGACATCAAATACCGTTGCCAAAATGGTATTGGGATTGTCTGACACCTTAGTGACTAATGTTTACGCGCAAGCTGGGAAATGTCGTATACCAAGTATTATTCTTGCAT
>WTAY01000080.1 GCA_013139345.1 Methylophaga sp.
ATGGGAATGATTGGAACGCTTGTTGGTTTAGTTCAAATGCTATCGAATATGTCTGATCCTAAATCAATTGGTCCTGCGATGGCTGTAGCATTACTGACAACACTTTATGGTGCAATGTTAGCGAATATGTTCGCGTTACCGATATCAGATAAGTTGAAGTTACGAAGTGCTGAAGAGCAAATGAATAAAAATATTATTATTCAAAGTGTATTAGGTATTCAAGAGGGGCAAAACCCTAAAGTCTTAGAAGAGTTATTGAATAATTACCTACCAGCATCACGACGGGCTGGTGATGATGAGGCTGCTGAGTAGCCACTATGATTGAACATGTTAAGGAAATAATTCTGTGAGTGAAGAAGCAGAAGAAGAACATGACTGTGACTGCCCCCCGGAGGGCTTGCCCGCCTATATGGGGACATTTGCTGACTTAATGTCATTGCTAATGTGTTTCTTTGTATTGCTTTTGTCTTTTGCAGAAATGGATGCACTGAAATACAAAATGGTGGTGAAGTCTTTAGATAACGCCTTTGGTGTGCAACGAGAAGTCGCTGCGAATGAGATACCAAAAGGTACAAGTATTATTGCGCAGGAGTTTAGCCCAGGAGAACCTCGCCCAACGCCATTAAAAGAAGTGCGTCAAGATACAATTGATGAAACTAGAGATGCACTAGAAGTTAAAATGGATGCTGAAGATGTAGCAAAAGCGAAGGCTAAAGAAATTGCAGAAGAAGCAGAAAAATTTAAACAAGCACTAGAAGGCGAAATTGAAGAAGGTTTAATTGATGTAGAAACGCAGTTAAATCGCATTGTTATCCGGATTCGTGAGAAAGGTTCATTCCAATCTGGCGATGCACGAATGAATAAAGACTTTTTGCCTATTATTGCGAAGATCAAAACGGTATTAGTCAAAACAGATGGTCAAATTGCTGTTGCGGGACATACGGATGATATTCCAATTAATACACCTCGCTATCGCTCGAACTGGGAGTTGTCGACTTCTCGAGCGACCTCAGTTGTTCATGAATTATTGAGAGATGGTGAAATGTTACCAGAACGTTTTGTTCTTGAAGGCTATGCTGCTACGCAGCCATTAACAACCAATGACTCATCGGCAAATAGAGCACGAAATAGACGAGTGGAAATAATTATACTTAAATCGACTGAAAAACAAGAAGTAACAGAGTCTATTCAACAGTTAAATTTAGAGTTTGACTCAGTCGAAGGTTCAGTTATTCCCGTTGATAAAGATGGTACTCCACTTAACCAATAGTATGAGACATGTTGAACCCAAAAAGAGGATTATGAAATGAAAAATATTAAATTAATAAAGTTTGTAGCAGTCATTCTTTCTACATTAATTGTTTCAACTATAAATGTATATGCTGCTGAATGGGTGGTTGATGCGGATAAGTCGCAGTTAAACTTTATTTCAATAAAAAAGGGAACAATTGCTGAAATTCATCAATTTGATCAGTTTCAAGGGCAACTAAATTCACAAGGACAATTTGAGCTAAAGATTGATTTGACAAGTGTTGATACGAACATTGCTGTGCGCGATGAAAGAATGAAAAAGCACTTTTTTAATGTAGATTCTTTTGCAACAGCAACGTTAACGAGCAATATTGATTTATCATTACTTGATGCTATTGCTCAGGGTTCAAGTGCTCCTTTAGTCATTGATGCAAACCTTGAGCTTCATGGAGAAATAAAACCTGTCCAACTAAATGTTATTATTACCCGTTTAGTGGGTGCAAAGCTGTCTGTTGTGAATACTCAACCAGTCATTATAAATGTAGCTGACTTTGCATTAGTCTCAGGTGTTAATAAGCTGATGGAATTAGCCAAGTTACCAAGTATTAGTCATGCTGTTCCAGTTAGTTTTTATCTAACATTGAATTTAAAATAATAAACGTTAAAGTGAACCATTAATGCAAGTATTTTCTGTAGAACAAGGTATTGTTATTCCATTAGATCGACCGAATGTTGATACTGATGCCATCATTCCGAAACAATTTTTAAAATCAATTCAGCGTAGTGGCTTTGGTCCTAATTTGTTTGATGAATGGCGTTATCTAGATTTAGGTGAGCCAGGTAAAAGTTGCGAAGGAAGACCACTTAATGAAGATTTTGTATTAAACCAAGAGCGTTATCAGGGCGGTACTATTTTATTAGCACGTGAAAACTTTGGTTGTGGCTCTAGCCGGGAACATGCTGTTTGGGCATTAGATGATTTTGGCATCAGAGTCGTTATTGCACCAAGCTTTGCTGATATTTTCTTTAACAATACAAGTAAAAACGGTATTTTAGCTATTAAACTTGATGAGAAGCAGGTTGATACTTTATTTGAACAAGTATTTGAAAGTCCCAATTATCAGTTAACGGTTGATTTAGCAGAGCAAAAAATAACATTACCAGATGGGAATGTTATTGAGTTTGAGGTCGACTCTTTCAAAAAGCACTGTTTGCTAAATGGCTTGGATGACATTGGTCTAACATTACAGCATAAGAGTGAGGTTGAAGCCTATGAAAATAGTCGTAAACAGCAATTTCCATGGTTGTTTTCATAAATAACCATCGTGTTTGTTATAAAATAAATATCTTAGCGGGACGGCTATTTGAAAAGTCCTATAAACAAATTTAAATTTTAGTGTAGTGAAAAAATAATGACAAAGAAAATAGCAGTATTAGCTGGAGACGGTATCGGTCCAGAGATTGTTGATGAAGCAATTAAAGTATTACAAGCCTTAGCAAAAGATGGTTTGGATATAGCACTTGAATATGGCTTAATTGGTGGTGCAGCCTATGATGAGACAGGAACACCACTACCTGATGAAACGGTTGAAATTTCAAAATCTGCAGATGCCATTTTATTAGGTGCTGTAGGTGGCTATAAATGGGAATCACTTGATATTAGTGTTCGTCCAGAAAAAGGCCTATTAGGTATTCGTAGCCAACTTAATTTATTTGCTAATTTACGCCCAGCTATTTTATACCCGCAATTAGCTGATGCCTCAACGTTAAAGCCTGAAGTGGTTGCAGGGCTGGACTTAATGATTGTGCGTGAACTAACAGGTGGTATTTATTTTGGTCAGCCTCGTGGTATTCGTACTTTAGAAAATGGTGAAAAAGAAGGGTTCAATACTTTAGTTTATCGTGAAAGTGAGATTCAACGAATTGGTAAAGTCGCTTTTGATATCGCACAAAAACGTCAAGGTCGTTTATGTTCAGTCGATAAGGCAAATGTATTAGAATCTACTGAGCTTTGGCGTGAAACGATGACTGATCTGGCTGAAAATTATAGTGATGTAGAATTGAGCCATATGTATGTAGATAATGCCGCAATGCAATTGGTACGAGCGCCTAAGCAGTTTGATGTCATGGTAACAACAAATATGTTTGGCGATATTTTATCTGATTGTGCATCAATGTTAACAGGCTCAATTGGTATGTTACCTTCTGCTTCACTTGATGAAAGTGGTAAAGGTATGTACGAACCTATTCATGGTAGTGCTCCGGATATTGCCGGTCAGAATGTTGCTAACCCATTAGCGACTATCTTATCTGCATCAATGATGTTGCGATATACATTAGATGAGCCTGCAATGGCAGATCGCATTGAAGCAGCTGTAAGTAAGGTGCTTGATCAAGGTCTACGTACTGCAGATATCTACTCAGAAGGTATGACAAAAGTAGGTACATCTGAAATGGGCGATGCAGTTGTCGCTGCCCTTTAAAGTTTAAATATAGAAATTGGATATATTGTGAGTAAAAAAGTTGATGTTGCCGTAGTTGGCGCAACGGGTGCCGTTGGGGAAACAATGTTGGAAATTCTGCATCAGCGGAAATTCCCTGTAGGTAAAATATATGCACTAGCGAGTGAACGTTCTGCTGGCAGTACAGTAACCTTTGGTAACAAATCAATCATTGTTGAAGATTTAGCAACGTTTGATTTTTCTAAGGTGCAGGTGGGTTTGTTCTCACCGGGTGCAAGTGTGTCACGAGTCTATGCACCTATCGCTGCTGAAGCAGGGTGTGTTGTCATTGATAATACATCAGAGTTCCGTTATGTTGATGATATTCCACTTGTCGTACCTGAAGTTAACCCTGATGCGATTGCTGACTATAAAAATCATGGCATTATCGCAAATCCTAATTGTTCAACGATTCAAATGTTAGTGGCTATGAAACCTATTTATGATGCTGTTGGTATTACACGTGTGAATGTGTGCACATACCAAGCCGTATCAGGTACAGGTAAGCCTGCGATGGATGAGCTTGCAAAACAAACTGCATCATTACTCAATGGTCGCCCAGTTGAAAGTAAGGTTTACCCTAAACAAATCTCATTTAATGTGTTGCCCCATATCGATGTTTTTGAAGATAATGGCTACACAAAAGAAGAAATGAAGATGGTTTGGGAAACTAAGAAAATCATGGATGATGATTCTATCTTAGTTAATCCAACAGCAGTACGTGTTCCAGTGTTTTTTGGACATTCAGAAGCATTGCACATTGAAACTCGTGACAAAATAACAGCGGCAGATGCAAAGAAAATACTTTCTGAAGCAGAAGGTATTGTTGTTATAGATGAACATGTTGATGGCGGTTATCCAACAGCTGTGAGCGATGCATCTGGTAATGATCCCGTCTATGTTGGTCGAATTCGAGAGGACATCTCACATCCGAATGGTCTAGATTTGTGGGTTGTTGCAGATAATGTACGAAAAGGTGCTGCCTTAAATAGTGTTCAAATTGCTGAAATATTGGTTGAAAAATACCTGTAGGTGTTAGGATTACAGGTGAATAGGAAATTTTTGAGGGATTTAGGATGAAAACGAGAACATTTGCCAGCATTGCAGTGATGAGTGCATTAGGACTTTTAGTTCCGATACATAGTCATGCCTTTGGACTGGGAAAGATAGAGTTATCATCTGCACTTAACCAACCTTTTCAGGCAGAAATTGCTGTTACTGCATTAAAGCCGGATGATGAAGGTAAGTTGCAAGTTCAGTTAGCGACGCGTGCTGAGTTTGATAAAGCAGGAGTGGAGCGAAGCTACCTATTAACACAACTCAAGTTTGAAGTTGTTGAGAATAAAGGTGAAGCAAAAATTCTCATTAGTTCAACTCAACCGGTCAAAGAACCTTTTATTGATTTTTTATTAACAGCAACGACAGGTAGTGGCCGTTTAATACGTGAATATACGGTATTACTTGACCCACCTAAAAACGTATTTGTAAAACCACAGGTTGCACCAGCACCTGAGTCTAAAAAGAAAGTCGTTACTGAGAAGAAAACATCTATACCTAAGAAAACGACATATCCAGATCCAGATCCAGAAATGCCGGCTCAAGTAACAAATCGTTATTCCTCGGCAACGAGTTATGGGCCTGTTGGACGGTCAGATACATTATGGGTTATTGCAAAAAATACCAAACCATCATCTGTTATTTCACAAAATCAAATGATGATGGCAATATTAAATGCTAATAAAACATCATTTAGACATGGCAATATAAATGGTTTAAAAGCGGGTTATACCTTAGATATTCCATCAATTGATGACATCCAAGCGCTATCAAAAAAACAAGCAAATGCCGTTGTGGCTGAGCAAAATAATTTCTGGAAAAATAGAAATAAAGTAGCGACACCTGTTAGCACAGTTGTGGAGCCGGTAGATATGCCAGTGGCAGCTGTCGATGCTGATACGACTGAGAATATGGAAGCTATTGAGCCACAGATAGCGCCAATGAGTGATGAGAAAAATACTGCACGTCTACAACTGGTTTCCCCGACTGATGAAGAACGGTCAGAAATGGATGAGTTATCACCCATCGGTAATAAAGAGTTAACTCAATTAAGTGAGCAATTAACACTGGCTCAAGAAACCATTGAAAGCCAATCCCAAGAAAATCTGGATATTACGGCACGAATGGACTTAATGGAAGAACAGCTCCAAACATTGCGCAAGTTAATAACCTTGAAAGATGCTGATTTGGCCAGGTTGCAAAGTAGCTTAGGAGACAATGATGCGAATGAGTTAGAGAAAGTTGGTGACGAAGGGGCTGAAGCGGATCTGCGGACTGACGTTGAAGCTGTAGAAACAGACGTTGCCGAACCGATTGTTGAACCTGCCCTTTCAGATATGTCTGAAGTGGATGCTTATTTTTCTCAGTTAGAAGAAGCGCAAGCTGAGTCAGGCTCTGCCAGTGATGAAGATACAAATATAGCGCTAGAGTCTTTGGATGAGCAGTCAGAAGCTGAATCGACACCGTTACCATCAGAAGTAGCTGATAATTTTGTTGACACTGCAATAGAAAAAGTAAAAACATTTTATGCTGGTAACAAGCAAGAAAGCCTTATTGCTGGGTTTGCAGTTGCACTTTTAGCATTGATTGCACTGCTATTCAGAGCTCGAGGTAGAAAAACTGACTCAGACTGGGATGATGCAGCGCCTTCTGGAACTGCTGTAACAGTTGGTGGTGCACATAGTGTTACAGATACGGAAGAACCTAAATACACTGCTCCTGAAGAACCTCAAGTTACAGTTTCTGAAGACGTCGAGGTAACGGTCTCTGAACAGCCTGAGGTAGTTGTTTCTGAAAAGGTTGAACCAGCTACTGAAACGATAACGGATGAAGAGCTCATTAAGGCTGCCTATGCTTCTCTGGAAGATGATGAGGCTAGTCGTGAAAAGTCAGCAGATGAGCTTGTGCTAGCCGACTTAAGCGAACCAGACCTGTCTGCTGAAAACGAAGATATTGATGTCTTGATGTCTGATGAAGAATCTACCATTGAATTTAATATGGATGATTTTTCAATGGATGTGGAATCAGAAGCCATCGTTGAAGAAAAAGAAGAAAGTACTGCAGAACCAGATGATTTATTAGACTTTAATATTGAAAATAGTAGTAATACTGAAATAGAGAGTGATAGGTTATCGCTTGAAAGTGAAGAGCTGAATGATAAAACATTAGATTTTGGTGACTCATTAACGCTTGATACTGATGATCTTAATGAATTAACTTTAGACGATGAACCACTTTCATTAGATATTAATGCTGACTTAGAGGAAATAGAATTAGATGATTCACCTTTAGATCTAGAGCTAACTGCTGCTGATGAAGATTCTTTAGACTTAGATTTAACAGTTACTGATGACGTTGACGATGATTTATTGATAGATTTAGATCTTGATTCGGAGTTATCTGATTTGTCACTAGATACAGATGAGGCTTCTGAGTTTTCAGAAATTAACCTTGATGATTTAGCTAACTCTTTAACAGATCCTGTTGAAGACGAGGCCGGAAAAGGTTCTGAGGTTGAGTTTGATTTAGGAGACTTTGATGAAATTGATGAAGCTGAAACTAAATTAGATTTAGCAGGTGCGTATATGGATATGGAAGACCCTGAAGGTGCGAGAAGTATTCTTGAAGAAGTGCTCGTTGATGGTAATGATGAACAAAAGTCTAGAGCTCAAGCATTGTTAGATGATTTATCTTAAGGACTGTGAGTGAAAGTAGCCTTAGGGGTTGAGTATGATGGAACTCACTTTTGTGGATGGCAAGTACAACCGAAACAGAGGACTGTTCAGGGGTGCTTAGGGGATGCATTAGCCTCTATATCTAATCACTCATCAAAAATAGTTGCTGCGGGTCGAACAGACTCTGGAGTGCATGCATTGCAACAAGTGGCACATTTTGAAACAGATGCGCAGCGTAGCGAAAGAAACTGGATACTAGGTCTTAATAGTAATTTACCTGGCGATATGAATGTGACATGGGCAAAACCTGTTGCAGATGATTTTAGTGCTCGATTTTCGGCGTTAAACAGAAGCTATCGTTACCTGATTTTAAACAGAATTAGTCGTTCAGCAGTGCATGCCAATAAAATGTGGTGGGTTTTTAGTCCCCTTGACGTTGAACGAATGCAAGCTGCCGCTGACTTATTAGTTGGTCATCATGACTTTTCAGCTTTTCGAGCGAAACTTTGCCAAGCGCATAGTCCGATTAAAACAGTAGAAAAAATCAAAGTAACTCGCCAAGGTAATTGCATCGCTATTGATGTGAAAGCACAATCATTTCTACATCATATGGTCAGAAATTTAGTCGGGGTGTTAGTACCGATTGGAGAGGGCAGAAAACCAATAGAATGGGCGACAGAAGTGTTAGAAGGCCGTGACCGAGCTAATGGTGGAATAACCTCACCACCAGAAGGTTTATACTTTATTAATGTTGAATATCCAGAGCAATATAATCTTCCAGTAGTGTCCCCATTTCCCGTGGTCTGGTAAGGTATCATATTAACTTTCTTTCT
>WTAY01000120.1 GCA_013139345.1 Methylophaga sp.
GCAAAGCCAGTCGGCTGTCATTCCATCTTTACATATATTACAGGCAGAAAATGAAGGCTGGTTATCAGAAGAAGTTATGGATGCTTTGGCCGTTTATCTTGCAATGCCTAAAATTAGTGTTTACGAAGTAGCTACTTTTTACACCATGTTTGACCTTAAACCTGTTGGTAAACATAAGGTTAATGTTTGTACTAATATTTCATGTCAATTAAACGGGTCAGAAGACGTCGTTAAACACCTTGAAAAATGTTTGGACGTGAAGCTAGGTGAAACAACTGCCGATGGCAATGTGACATTGAGAGAGGTTGAATGTTTAGGTGCCTGTTGTGGTGCACCGATGATGCAAGTAGATCGTGATTATCATGAACATCTAACCACTGATAAAATTGACACTATTTTGGCAGGAATCAAATCATGAAACTAAATCAGGTTTGTTTCCGTACGCGCCATCTCGATGAGCCATGGACACTAGAGTCTTATAGAAGTGTGGGTGGTTATGAAGTTTTAGAAAAAATTCTTAAAGAAAAAACACGCGCCGAAGATATTATCGAACAATTGAAAGATTCAGCGTTACGTGGTCGTGGTGGTGCGGGTTTTCCGACGGGTTTGAAGTGGAGCTTTATGCCTCGCCGTATGCCGGGTGATAAATACATTGTCTGTAATTCAGATGAAGGCGAGCCGGGTACATGTAAAGATCGCGATATTTTAAGGTTTAATCCTCACCAAGTTGTTGAAGGTATGATCATTGCTGGTTATACCATCGGTGCTCAGGCTGGTTATAACTATATTCGTGGTGAGTTTGTTGAACCTTTTGATCGCTTCGAAGCTGCGATTCAAGAAGCAAAAGATGCCGGTTATTTAGGTAAAGACATTTTAGGTTCAGGCTTTAACTTTGAGCTTTATACACAGCCTGGTGCTGGTGCTTATATTTGTGGTGAAGAAACGGCCTTACTTGAATCACTAGAAGGTAAAAAAGGCCAGCCTCGTTACAAACCACCTTTTCCTGCAGGTTATGGGCTTTATGGTCGACCAACAACAATTAACAATACGGAAACATTAGCTTCGGTTCCTGTCATTTTGCAAAAAGGTGGAGACTGGTTCCATGAACTGGGAACACCTAATAATGGTGGCAGTAAAATATTTAGTGTATCTGGGCATGTGAATAAACCCGGTAACTATGAAGTGCCAATGGGCACACCATTTTCTGAGTTGTTAAAACTGGCTGGTGGCGTGCGTAATGGTAATAAGTTAAAAGCGGTGATACCTGGTGGTAGCTCAACGCCTATTATTCCAGGTGATGCAATGATGGATGTGCTTATGAGTTATGACGGCATTAGTCGTGGTGGTTCAATGTTAGGTGCTGGTTCAGTCATTGTTATGGATGAAACCACCTGCATGGTAAAAGCATTAGAACGTATTTCTGAATTTTACTATGAAGAATCATGTGGTCAATGTACGCCATGTCGTGAAGGAACCGGCTGGTTATATCGAGTTGTTAAACGTATAGAACATGGTGAAGGTACACAGGAAGATTTAGATCGTTTAGTTGATGTGGCAAAAAAGATTAATGGTACTACTATTTGTGCATTAGGTGATGCAGCCGCTGCACCTGTCATTAGTTTTATCAAACATTTCCGTGATGAGTTCCAATATCATATTGACCATGGTAAGTGCTTAGTGGGTGGAGATCATTAATGGTTAATATAGAAATAGACGGCATTCCATTAAAAGTGGACTCAGCCAAAATGATTATTCAAGCTGCCGATGAAGCGGGTATTGATATTCCTCGTTTTTGCTATCATAAAAAATTATCAATAGTGGCTAATTGCCGAATGTGCTTGATTGAGGTCGCTGAGTCACGCAAAGCATTACCTGCATGTGCAACACCTGTTACTGAAGGCATGAAGATCTTCACTCACTCTGAGACAGCACTTGCTGCTCAACGTGGCGTGATGGAATTTTTATTGATTAATCATCCTCTTGACTGCCCAATTTGTGATCAGGGTGGTGAGTGTGAATTGCAAGATATGTCAATGGGCTATGGCTCAGGTATTGGTCAATTCAGTGAAGGAAAACGTGTTGTAAAAGATAAAGATATTGGTCCACTGATCAATACAGATATGACGCGTTGTATTCATTGCACACGTTGTGTTCGCTTTGGTGAAGAGATTGCTGGCATTAAAGAGATGGGTGCTACGGGTCGTGGTGAGCACATGGAAATTGGTACTTATATTGAAAGCAGTGTGGCTTCTGAATTATCAGGCAATATTATTGATTTGTGTCCAGTGGGTGCTTTAACGTCAAAACCATTCCGTTACCGTGCTCGCGCATGGGAATTAATAGCTCATGATTCCATTGCACCACATGATGCCGTAGGGTCTAATATTGAATTTCATACCCGCCGCAATGATGTGATGCGAGTTGTGCCAAGAGAAAATGAAAAACTAAATGAAACATGGTTATCTGATAGAGATAGATTTAGTTATTTAGGTTTAAACCATGAACAACGTGCAACAGTCCCAATGGTGAAAGAGCATGGTGAGTGGAAAGAGACTGACTGGCAAACAGCATTGCAGGTCGCTATTGATGGCTTGAAAGTTATTAAAACTAAGCATGGTGCTGATCAAATTGCAGGCCTTATTTCACCGACCGCAACACTGGAAGAGTCCTATTTATTCCAGAAACTATTACGTGGAATAGGCACTGAAAATATTGATCATCGTCTTCGTCAACAAGACTTTGCCGATCAACACGCAGATTATAGTCATGATGATTGGTGTTTATCTGATATTGAAGACAGCTACGATATCGTATTGATAGGCTGTAATGTACGTGCTGAGCAACCGATTATTGCTCATCGTATACGGCAGTCAGCATTATTGGGCACACCCGTTACCAATATTAACTTTTTTGCTTCAGATTTATTAATTCCATCTGTTAATCAAGTCACGGTTGATATTAAAGGTATGCTCAAAACCTTATCAGGTATAGCAAAAGCCTTAATGTCATTATCAAATGGTGATAATAAAGCGTGGGGCGAATTGTTATTAACGGTTGTGCCTTCGGCACAAGAACAGACCATTGCTATGCGTTTGGCGAATGCAAAGAAAGCCACATTATTACTTGGTGCTTTAGCGAATAACCATCCACAAGCTGCAAAAATTAAGGCACTGACAAGTTTGATTACATCACTGACTAAAAGCCAGATGATTGTTTTGCCAACGGCTAATTCCACAGCAGCAAATATCACGGAATCATTGTTTGACAGCGATTCAGATAGAACACAATTAAATGCTCAACAAGTGTGGCAGCAGAGTTTACGATCTTATGTTTTATTTGGTGTTGAACCAGAATTAGATTGTGCCAACCCTGTTGAAGCAAAACAAGGCTTACAACAAGCCAGTTTGGTTGTTTCAATAAATAGCTATGTGACCGATGACATGCTGGCTTATTCAGATGTAATTTTACCTGTTACGCCGTTTTCTGAAACATCGGGTACCTTTATTGGTGTTGATAGGCAATGGCAGAGTTTCACGGGAGCAGTCAGTGCAAAAGGCGACAGTCGACCTGCGTGGAAGGTGTTACGCGTCTTAGGTAATATGGCTAATCTTAAAGGTTTTGATTATGTCTCTTCACAAGATGTGCGTGATGAAGTGCGTGATCAGTTCAACATAATGTCTGTGTCGGAAGGGGAAAAGTATTGTCCTGATGATTTAAATGTTGATAGTACATTGATGACTATTTCAGAAATTCCAATGTATCAGAGTGATGCCGTCGTTCGCCGAAGTAGTGCATTACAGAAAACTACTGAAAATCAACGTGCAGCTATTGCGCGAATGAACACCGAAGAAGCTGATAAACAGGGCGTGAGCAAGGCGAAGGAAATTTCTGTTAGTCAGGCCGATAATACGATATCAGTGTCATTCGAGATTGATGATGATATTGCCGATGGTTGTATTTATTTGGCGGCAGGCATTAATGAAACATCAGCATTAGGGGCCATGTTTGCGAATGTGAGTGTTGAGGCAATAGAGCAGGGAGAAGATCATGTTTGATTTGATTAGTTCTGTTGCTGATTGGGTTGTTGCTCAGACTGTTTTATATACAGTCCTAAAGATTGTTGTGATTATTTCACCGTTGATGATTGGTGTTGCTTATTTAACCTATGCTGAACGTAAAATTATTGGTTGGATTCAAGTGCGAATTGGTCCAAACCGTGTGGGGCCTTTAGGGTTATTACAACCTATAGCGGATGGCCTTAAACTTGCCTTAAAAGAAGTGATTTTCCCAGCTAAATCAAACCTATATTTATTCTTAGTCGCACCCGTACTAGCTATCGGTCCTGCTTTGGCTGCATGGGCGGTAATGCCATTTGATGCAACCCTAACATTGGCAAATATTGATGCAGGCTTATTGTATATATTGGCGATTACCTCAATGGGTGTTTACGGTATTGTAATTGCGGGTTGGGCATCCAATTCACGTTATGCATTTTTAGGCGCTTTGCGCTCGGCTGCTCAAGTTGTATCGTATGAAATAGCTATGGGCTTTGCGATAGTGGGTGTGTTGATTGCCGCCGGTAGCTTAAACCTTGGTGAAATTATTGTTGCTCAACAAGGCGGGATCCTACATTGGTTCTGGTTGCCACTCTTCCCTTTATTCATTGTCTATTTTCTATCAGGAATAGCTGAAACAAACCGTGCACCATTTGATGTATCTGAAGGTGAATCTGAGATCGTTGCCGGTTTCCACGTTGAATATTCCGGTATGGCATTTGCGGTATTTTTCCTTGCTGAATATGCTGATATGATTTTGATTTCAATGCTGGCGGCCGTGATGTTTATGGGCGGCTGGTTATCACCATTCCAAGGCATTCCAGGTTTAGAAGGTTTATTTGCATGGGTACCAGGAATAGTCTGGTTATTGATGAAAACATGTATCTTCTTGTTTTTCTATCTATGGTTTAGAGCAACCTTTCCACGTTATCGTTATGATCAAATCATGCGCTTAGGCTGGAAGATATTTATCCCCGTGACATTGGTGTGGTTAGTCGTTGTAGCAACGGCACAAGTGTATGATATCGGCCCTTGGTTTACGGAGGCTGTGTCATGAAATCAAACTTCATGTTGTCACTGCGACATTATATTAAAAGCTTCTTACTGTGGGAGTTACTGTTAGGTTTGAAACTAACAGGCCGTTATTTATTTGCTAAAAAAATAACGGTTCAATACCCAGAAGAAAACACACCACAATCACCACGTTTTAGAGGCTTGCATGCCTTACGCCGTTATCCTAATGGTGAAGAGCGTTGTATTGGCTGTAAATTATGTGAAGCAACGTGTCCTGCTTTGGCTATTACGATTGACACAGAGCCTCGTGAAGATGGAACACGTAGAACAACACGTTATGACATTGATTTATTCAAATGTATTTTCTGCGGTTTTTGTGAAGAATCATGTCCCGTAGATTCAATTGTGGAAACCCGTGTATTCGATTATCACTTTGAAAATAGAGAAGACAGTCTAATGACGAAAGAAAAACTATTAGCTGTGGGCGATGAGCATGAAACTCAAATAGCAGCAGATCGTGCTGTTGATGCGAGGTACCGTTAAATGGAACAAATCATCTTTTATTGTTTTGCAGGCTTATTGTTGTTTGCCGCAAGCATGGTTATTACCATTCGCAACCCAGTACGCGCAGCATTATTTTTAATATTGGCTTTTTTTACTAGTGCAGGTATTTGGTTATTACTAGAAGCTGAATTTCTGGCAATGACATTAGTGCTTGTTTATGTGGGGGCGGTCATGGTGCTGTTCTTATTTGTAGTGATGATGTTAGATATTGATTTGGCTCCATTACAAGAAGGTTTTGCCAAGTACTTACCTTTAGGTATTTTAGTGGCGGCTTTGATTACCATTGAAATGATTGCCGTATTAGGAGCCTCCCACTTCGGTTTAGAGCTCGTTTCGGCGCCAATTCCACATCCTGCGGATTACAGCAATACAAAAGAGATAGGGTTATTACTTTATACCGTCTATGTCTATCCATTTGAGATTGCATCGGTGATTTTAACGGTTGCTATTGTTGCAGCAATTACGCTGACTTTACGTGAGAAGAAAAGCAAATCTCAGAATATTTCAGAACAGGTTAAAGTGCGCCGTGAGGATCGTGTTCGCATGGTAAAAATGGATGCAGTTAAGCCCGAGAGAAACGAGCATCAGGAGTCTAAATCATGATTGCCTTATCTGACTTCTTGATTTTGGGAGCCTTGCTGTTTAGTTTGTCGGTTGCCGGTATTTTCCTTAACCGTAAAAACATTATCATTATTTTAATGTGTGTTGAGTTGATGTTATTGGCAGTAAATCTTAATTTTGTGGCCTTTTCTCATTATTCTGGAGATATTGCTGGACAGATTTTTGTGTTCTTTATTTTGACCGTGGCAGCAGCAGAGGCGGCTATCGGACTTGCGATTCTTGTGGTGTTATTCAGAAATAAACATACGATTAATGTCGCTAAACTAAATGAGCTGAAGGGGTAAGATTGATGACAACAAACTTACTTCTCGCCCTCGCTCTTGCACCATTAATCGGTAGCATTATTGCTGGCTTATTTGGTAAGAAAGTAGGCAAAGTCTGGTCACATAGAGCGGCTATTATAGGTGTGGCAACATCATTCGCTTTATCAGTCTGGGTACTGAAATTAGTCGCTGTTGATGGTGAAACATATAATCAGCAAATATACCAATGGTTGCAGGCAGGAACATTAAGCTTAGAAGTGGGCTTTATGGTGGATGCGTTAACTGCCATGATGATGGTTGTTGTTACCTTTGTGTCACTGATGGTACATATCTACACTATTGGTTATATGCATGATGATGATGGCTATTCACGATTCTTTAGTTATATTTCACTGTTTACTTTCTCGATGTTGATATTGGTGATGGCCAATAACTTTATGCAGCTATTTTTTGGCTGGGAAGCGGTAGGGTTAGTGTCTTATTTATTGATTGGTTTTTGGTATAAAAAACCAACCGCGATCTACGCTAACTTGAAAGCCTTCTTGGTCAATAGAGTTGGGGACTTTGGCTTTCTACTGGGGATTGCAGGCGTATTGATGTATGCCGGTAGTTTGGATTATGTAGAGGTATTTTCTCAAGCACCATCAATGTCAGAAAAAACGATTGCCATATTTGAAGGCCATGACTGGTCAGTGATGTCGTTAATTTGTATCTTATTATTTATTGGTGCAATGGGTAAGTCTGCTCAAGTGCCATTACATGTTTGGTTACCTGATTCTATGGAAGGCCCTACACCTATTTCAGCGTTAATTCATGCTGCAACAATGGTAACTGCCGGTATATTCATGGTGACGAGAATGTCACCATTATTTGAGTTTTCTGAAACCGCATTGTCATTTGTCTTGGTGATTGGTGCTATCACAGCATTATTTATGGGGTTCTTAGGCTTAATTCAAAATGATATTAAGCGTGTTATTGCCTACTCAACATTGTCACAACTAGGCTATATGACGGTTGCCTTAGGCGCTTCTGCCTATGCGGCTGGAGTGTTCCATCTAATGACACATGCATTCTTTAAAGCCTTATTGTTCTTAGGGGCTGGTTCGGTCATTATTGCCATGCACCATGAACAAGATATTCGTAAAATGGGGGGGCTGAAAAAATATATGCCTATTACTTATTGGACAGCATTAATTGGTTCTTTAGCGTTAATTGGTTTCCCGGGTTTATCAGGCTTCTTCTCAAAAGATTCTATTATTGAAGCGGTTCATGCCTCAGATATTGCGGGGAGTGGCTTTGCCTACTTTGCAGTCATAACAGGTGTGTTTATCACTGCTTTATATAGCTTTAGATTGTTCTTCTTAGTCTTTCACGGTAAAGAACGATTCGATACGCATGGAGAACATCGACCTCATGAATCACCTGCGGTGGTCAGCGTGCCATTAATACTGTTGGCTATTCCATCAGTTGTTGTTGGTTATCTCATTGGACCCATGGTGTTTGGAGACTTCTTTGGTAATGCCATTATTGTCCATGCTGAACATGATGTCTTAGCTCATGTGGCCGAAGAATATCATGGTGTACTTGGCTTTATATTACATGGCATGACGCAATTGCCATTTTGGTTAGCCATGTCAGGTGTAGCAACGGCTTATTATTTGTATATGGTTCGACCAGAACTTCCGGCCAAAATACAACAGCGTTTCCAGTGGCTATATCGTGTGCTTGATAATAAATATGGCTTTGATGACTTCAATCAAAAAGTATTTGCCGGTGGTTCCCGCAGGATAGGCCAGCTGTTATGGAAACTAGGGGACCAAAAAATAATTGATGGTGCCATTGTTAATGGCACTGCTAAAACAGTTGGCATGGTATCGAAATGGGTACGTCATGTTCAATCAGGTTATTTATATCATTATGCCTTTGCAATGATCATTGGTTTATATGTTTTGCTTACTTATTTTGTAGTCTAGTAGAGGATAAATACGGACACTATGTTTACTGATTTACCTTTATTAAGTCTCCTAATTTGGTTGCCTGTTCTAGGTGGTATTGTCGTGCTAATTAATGGCGATAACAACCCGTGGGCACGACCATTATCTTTATTAATTTCAATTGTTACCTTGGTGCTATCAATCGGTTTGTATGTGGGGTTTGATAATGCAACGCATCAGATGCAATTTGCAGAACAAGCTTCTTGGATAAGTACCTTTAATATTAATTATGCCTTAGGTATTGATGGCTTCTCAATGCCGTTGATTATTTTAACCTCATTCTCGACAGTTATTGTCGTGGTAGCTGGTTGGGAAGTGATCAAGGATCGTGTCAGCCAATATATGGCTGCCTTCTTAATTATGGAAGGTTTAATGATTGCGGTATTTGCTTCCTTAGATGCCATATTGTTTTATGTATTCTTTGAAGCCATGCTGATCCCTTTA
This sequence comes from Methylophaga sp., assembly GCA_013139345.1. GTDB lineage: Bacteria > Pseudomonadota > Gammaproteobacteria > Nitrosococcales > Methylophagaceae. The sequence goes on from WTAY01000120.1 coordinate 8,956, forward strand.
TTTTTAGTAATTGGAATTTGGGGTGGGCCGAACCGAGTTTATGCCACCATTAAATTCTTCCTTTACACTTTATTTGGTTCCGTTTTCTTACTGTTAGCATTGTTATACCTACATCATGTTTCGGGTAGTTTCTCAATCCTAGACTTTCACGAAGTGAGTTTAACGTTGCAGGAACAAACGTATTTGTTCTTAGCATTTTTGATTGCCTTTGCTGTAAAAGTACCCATGTGGCCAGTTCATACATGGTTGCCTGATGCCCATGTTGAAGCACCTACTGGCGGCTCTGTGATTTTGGCTGCTATTACACTGAAAATTGGTGGTTATGGCTTAATTCGTTTTGCTTTACCCATTACTCCTGATGCGAGCATGGCCTTGGATTGGCTGGTGATCAGTTTGTCACTAATCGCGGTTGTTTATATCGGTTTTGTTGCACTTGCTCAGTCTGATTTGAAAAAGCTGATTGCCTATTCAAGTATCGCTCATATGGGCTTTGTGACTTTAGGTTTGTTTATTGTGTTTAGAATTTTTGCTAACACAACAGACATAAGCGGTGCTGTTCTCGCTGTTGAGGGAGCAATGGTACAAATGATTTCACATGGGTTTATAGCGGCAGCCATGTTCTTAAGTGTCGGTGTTTTATACGACAGAATGCACACCCGTGAAATTAGTGCTTATGGTGGTGTTATTAATACAATGCCAATTTTTGGTGGTTTTGCTGTATTTTTTGCAATGGCTAATGCTGGCTTACCGGGTACATCTGGCTTTGTTGGTGAATTCATGGTTATTCTGGCAGCCTTTCAAGCTAACTTCTGGTTTGCATTTTTAGCGGCAACCACACTGATTTTAGGCGCGGCTTATACTTTGTGGATGGTCAAACGAGTGATGTTTGGAGAGATTGCTAATGATGATGTGGCCCAGCTCACCGATCTAAACCGACGTGAGTTTTGGATGTTGGCATCGTTAGCCATTATTGTATTGGCAATAGGACTTTGGCCTGCACCGTTGACTGAAGTGATGCATAGTTCAGTAGAACATTTATTAAGCCAAGTTTCACAATCGAAGATTTAAGGGACGTAATTAAATATGACGTTTGAAGTATTGAATATGTCTTTGGCATTACCAGAAATGTTTATGCTAGCAATGGCATGCACCATTCTTATGGTGGTTGCTTTTCTAGGTAAAAACAGTGCAAAAATGGCTTATATTTTAAGTCAGTTAACATTAGCTGTGACCGCTATTTTGATTTATCAATCATTTGGTGACAGCGGGGTCACCTTTGATGGTACATATATTAAAGATGCCTTTAGTGATGTTTTGAAACTTGCTATCTGTATTATTAATATTGCTGTGCTGCTGTATTCGACTAGTTATTTAAAAGATCGAGATTTATTCAAAGGCGAATATTATGTGTTAGCCATATTCTCCACTCTTGGCATGATGATAATGGTTTCAGCTGCTCATTTTCTGACTATCTATCTTGGTTTAGAGCTGATGTCTTTGTGTATGTATGCCATGGTTGCCATGCATCGTGATTCAATGATATCGACAGAAGCAGCGATGAAATATTTCATTTTAGGCGCACTAGCATCAGGTATGTTGCTCTACGGTATGTCGATTATTTATGGTGTAACAGGTAGCTTAGAGATCGCCACAATTGCTGAAACTATTCAAGCTGGAGGACTGGATAATACCGTGCTTAGCTTTGGTCTGGTGTTCTTAGTAATTGGTATTGGCTTTAAGTTAGGTGCTGTTCCATTCCATATGTGGCTACCTGATGTCTATCATGGTGCACCAACGGCAGTCACCTTGTTTATTGCTACAGCACCAAAAATTGCGGCATTTGCTATGGCTATTCGTTTACTAGTCGATGGTTTAGGTGATGTACATCAACACTGGCAGGGCATGTTAATCATGTTATCTGTTTTATCGATGATTGTGGGTAACGTTATTGCCATTGCACAAACGAATTTAAAACGGATGTTAGCTTATTCAACTATTTCACATATTGGCTTTATCTTGCTGGGTATCTTATCTGGCAGTCAGGAAGGCTATGCTGCTTCTATGTTTTATGCATTAGTCTATTCACTAATGAGCTTAGGTGCTTTTGGTATGATTATCTTAATGAGTCGCCAAGGGTTTGAAGCCGACAATATTGATGATTATAAAGGTCTGAGTAGGCGTAATCCTTGGTTTGCATTAATGATGTTGATTTTAATGTTTTCGATGGCAGGTATTCCACCATTAGTCGGCTTCTACGCTAAATTAACAGTGATCAAATCAATAATAGATATCAATCTGATTTCGGTAGCCATTGTTGCCGTGTTGATGTCAGTTATAGGTGCTTTTTATTATTTACGCATGATTAAAGTGATGTATTTTGATAAACCAATACAGCAAGAGGAGTTGCAAGCTCCGACGGATATGCGAGTAATGATGAGTGTTAATGGTTTAACTGTACTTGCTTTAGGTATTTTCCCTGGTTCTTTATTAGCTGTTTGTGCTTCGGTATTTTCTTAATGTCTCCAGTAACACTTATTTTATTATTTTTAATCATTGCTAATTTACCGTGGTTTACAGAGCGTGTGTTTTTAGTTTACCCCTTACAATCGGTCAAATCCGTAGTGATTCGCTTGATTGAATTAGTCGTGTATTACTTTGCAAGTTTATTGATCGCAATAGCGGCAGAGATACAATTCTCAGGTGATGTATTTCCTCAGCAATGGGAGTTTTTTGTTACTACTTTTTGTTTATTCTTAGTCTTAGCTGTTCCGGGAGTAATATATCGGTATCAATGGCTCCCCATGCAACAGAAAGAGCTATCGTAAGCTTAGGCTAAGTGATTGAAAAGTTAGCTTGTGTAAAATGTATACTGCCCTTATTTTTGCGCATTTTCTATAAGCAAATAGTGACCTCTAAAAAATAACACATGTAATAGCCCTAATTCATTGAATGCCGGTAAATAAAACTTTTTTAGAGTGCATCAATTCCTAAACTGGTTTAAAATGCTCCGGTTTATTTTCGTGTTTTTCAAACACATTCTTAATTTTAGAGACGGACACAATGGCTGCAGATTTATCCAAGTACAGAAATATTGGTATCTTCGCGCATGTAGATGCGGGTAAAACCACAACAA
>WTAY01000256.1 GCA_013139345.1 Methylophaga sp.
AAAAAAATCTTTAATCTGCTTTTCTTTTAAGCCACTAAAATGGCTTTTGATATGTTTACGAATAGCTTCTTCATGTTCAATTAATCTGCCATAGTTTTCACAGTCATCCTTGTCAGACCAATTAGCACCATATTCTGCATAGGCCCATTTCATCACTGCATTTAACGGTTTGGGTGCAAAGCGTAACCCTGCTATGCGTTCATCACTGAATTGATAAGATTCTCTGAGTGGACGTTCTATCGTGATACGGCGATAACCAAATTCGTGAGTATCAAATATTTTGCTGGAGAAAGTCTTGGGTGCTTCTGTTTTTGGATTAGCGGATTGACGGCCTCGGTTACTTTTTTGTGCGATTGGCTTATCTAGCTCTCTGGTAACGACTTCAAAGTCACCAAAACTTCGGGTAATGGTGGCAATATCAGCGTCATCCATCACATTACGTTTAGAGCCTAATGATTTACGCATTTTACCGCAGAGGTTTACCCCATTAATCAGCTGCACTTTGCCTTTACGCTGCGCGGCTTTTTTATTGGATAATATCCATACATAAGTGGCAATACCTGTGTTGTAGAACATATCTGTTGGTAAGGCGACAATGGCTTCTAATAAATCAGCTTCAAGTATGTAGCGGCGTATTTCTGATTCACCTGAACCTGCACCACCAGTAAATAAGGGTGAGCCGTTAAGGATGATACCTATTCTTGCACCACCTTGTTCTGCGCCTCTTAACTTGCTAATCAAATGTAACAGGAATAATAAGGAGCCGTCTGATACCCGGGGTAAGCCTGGACCAAATCGACCGTCAAAACCTTTTAAACTGTTTTCATCTTTAATCGCTTGTTCTATCTTCTTCCAGTCAACACCAAAGGGGGGATTGGAGAGCATGTAATCAAATTTATCGGCATAAAGTTGATCATTAGATAAGGTGTTGCCGAGTTTAATATTGCTGACTTCTTGGCCTTTAATCAGCATATCGGCTTTACAAATGGCATAACTTTCTGGGTTAAGTTCTTGCCCATACGCCACCATTCTGGCTTCAGGATTTAACTCATGCACATATTCCATGCCTGCTGATAAAAACCCACCCGTACCTGCTGTTGGGTCATAAATAGTGCGAATAATCCCTGCTTTGGTTAAGGCATCATCATCTTCCATAAAGACTAGCGATGTCGTTAATCTTATAATATCTCTCGGAGTAAAGTGCTCTCCAGCGGTTTCATTAGAACCTTCAGCAAAGCGTCTAATTAATTCTTCAAACACTAAGCCCATATCATGATTAGAAATGGCTTTAGGGCTTAAATCAGTTTGTCTGACTTTTTGGACTATTTTATAGAGCAGGTCTGCATCATTTAGCTGGCCGATAAATTCTGCAAAGTTGAAGTATTCAAATATCTCTCGGGCATCTGTTGAGAAGCCTTGGATATAGGATTCTAGGTTGTCTTTTATGCCTGCCTCACCTAGTTTGGATAAATCCATCTTTGAGATATTGAAGAAAGATAAATTATTGGTGGCACGTAATAACATCTTTTCCTGAGCTGCTTCAGGTAGGTTCATTGCTTGTATTTTATCGTGTTGATCCAACACAGCCTGTTTACTTTCTTCTAACACACCTTCAAGTCGGCGTAATAATGTAAACGGTAGAATAACTCGGCCATATTGGCTTTGTTTAAAGTCACCTCGTAATAGGTCAGCTAATGACCAGATAAAAGCAGCTAGGTTGTTGGGTGTTTCAGTCATGTTGTGGGTTATCTTTCTTTGGCTGTGACTTTGAACAAGGGAGTGCTGGCATGAACTGTTGGGGATTATTGCTGTAGTCCATACATGGCCTGTCCATTCTGTGAATTTAATATAGATGATTATAATGGTTAATCAGCCTTCTGTATCCCATATAAACTTTTTATCGCCTCAATGGAATATCCTTAATCTAGCGCCTTCATAGGCATTCGGTTTAATTGGTAAATAATTTGGGGGATCATACAACGATTAACTCCGCCATCTTGCTGGATTGCGATGGTGTAGTTGAAAGCTAAGTCATTCATTGACCCCATAACACTTTTATTATGGGTGCTGGCAAAGCCTATGGTGTCATATTCCTGTTGTATCTGGTCGCAGATTATTTTGTTAAAGCCTTCATCTGACAGTATGTATTGCAAGTAACTTTTAAAATGCGCCTAACTTATTGGAAAGACAATTCTCTGTAGCTCAAGCTGATCGTTATTATGTGGGTGATATTACCTATATTCATACGCAAGAAGGCTGGCTATATCTCGCCGTTATGATTGATCTATTTTCTAGAAAAATAGTTGGCTGGTCAATCGATAATAGAATGAAGGCCCAATTGGTTAATGATGCCTTATTGATGACCATCTGGATGGCGTAAGCCACGGAAGGGCTTGGTTTGGCATACTGATTAGAGGAAGCCAATATGCATCAGATAGTCACAGAGCTATTTTAAAGGAATATCATGTTATTCAGTCAATGAGCCGTAAAGGGAATTGCTGGGATACTGGGTATATAATTAAAAGGACTGATAATTATAAATTGACTCATGCTGGGATTGATTATGTATCTTTGTGTTGACCTGTCGTTTATAAATTATCAGTCACTCTTTAATATTCCATACACGTTCCTTAAGAGCAGTAGGAGTATCTTTGGAAACGAGAAAAGTGTTGCTTCATCATACTAATGGAGATATTACATCTCATTATTCTGGTGCGGAACTTGAAGAACTAATTGATGCGGTGGAATTGATTGCAGGAGAAAACTCCCACACTTACTTTGATACATAAAAAAAGCGGTCGCCCGTTAAGGCTAACCGCTTGATTATATTGCTATTCGTGGTGGGTCCTGCGAGATTCGAACTCGCGACCATCGCATTAAAAGTGCGGTGCTCTACCAGCTGAGCTAAGGACCCTACAAAGATTTACTATT
>WTAY01000124.1 GCA_013139345.1 Methylophaga sp.
GACCGTAATTGCTGACACCAACACGCCGCCTACTGCTGTTATCTCAGCAACACCGATAAGTGGAACTTCGCCACTTCTTGTTACCTTTGAGGGTACAAGCTCTTATGACACTGACGGTTCACTCGTCTTATATGCATGGGACTTTGGTGATGGCAATTCGGCAACGGGAAGCCAAGTTAATCATACCTACAACACTGCCGGCACGTTCACAGCCTCATTGACGGTCACTGATGATACAGCTGCAACAAGCACGACCACCGTTTCAATTAATGTAACGCCTCAAGCAACCTTACCTTCAGCACCGACAAACCTATCTGCAACGCTTGTGAAAACAGGTAAAGGTAGAAATAAAGTGGTCTCAAGTGCCGTTCTAAATTGGACTGATAATTCCAACAATGAAACACGCTTTGTCATTGAGCGATGCTTAGAGCAAACGACAGGAAAAGGTAGAAATAGAGTCACAAGTTGTGAATATAGTGAATACACAACCGTCGATGCGGATGTTAACAGCTCACAAGTGTCTACCGAAAGTGGCTACAAATACCGAGTAAAAGCCATTAATGATACAGGTTCATCTTCATACACAAATGAAGTTTCAATTTAACTTTTAAAACGGCAACACTACCTGCTTCGGTGGGTAGTATTGAATTGATTAATAATTCAGCCCGCTCATTTAAGCGGGCTTTTTTATAATAATTTAGGACCGCTAACTAAACTCAGTTCAGCTTAAAGTGACTTCATTAAAACGTAACCATTACATTGTTTCAGCACAATTGATCTTAGCTAAAATGAAGATGCATGTTTCTCACTTCGTCATTTTCATGAAAATGGAAACCCATGGTCAGTGAAAGTGGCCACTATCGTTGGCTCCCCATTTTTCACGGGGCTGACGAGCTTTATCAAGCCCATCAACGATCCAGCATTCTAGCCATCTCCCTGGGGGAGAGGGTTGGGTGAGGGGAAGGGGAAGGCTATTGAGAAAGCGACAGCTTCATTCTTTAAACAACTGTGTAGCTGAAGGTTTATTTAAGTGTGATTCACTTAACCTCTTAGATTGTTCACATAAGAAAACGGCAAGTGGATTAATGTTTCCAGATATTTGAGCATGTTCTAACGTCGCATAATACAGAGCTTTGTTATAGCCATTAATTTCAGGTGGCATTAAACCAGCCTGTAAATATTGTGCAGTCATAATCAAGCGTCCAACACGACCATTACCATCACCAAAAGGGTGTATAGATTCAAAGTGAGCGTGTGCTTTAGCAATATCCATCACTGATTTCATACCTCGATACTTACTCACCCAATATTCTATTTCAGCTTCAATATCTTCAGGTTCGGTGGTTGCAACTTCTGCATCAGGAATGATCCGTATATTTGTGGAATATTGACCAGCATCCCTACGAATTCCTTGCATCAAATTATAATGCCAATCACGGATCTGTCTTGAATCAATAACAAAACTATCCTCACTAATCGCGTCCATCATACGTCGTGTCGCATTAGTCACACCAACCACTTCAAGTACCGATTGCGTGTTCATATCATTAGGAATAATGTTATCAATAACTTGCTTAAACTTACCTTCATCAACGGACACTTCGACTTCTAACGAACCAAAACTTAACCGTCTTGCCAATACATCTTTTAAGTTAGGCTCAAAGAAAAAGTTATCTGGTAATGGTACTGAGTCAATCTCAACATCATTAAGTGAATCTAAACCAATGACCTTGCAGTACCAGAAATCAATAGAATCACGATTTTCTGTATTAATATTGCGATCATCATCACGCCAATTTATGATTGAGTTTCGTGAAACATTAAGTATATGACTTAACTTCACGGAAGTTTTAATCGTGGGATGATTTAATAAGATCTCAATTTTATCTTTGTATGAAATGTCTTGATATGCCATATTGAATGCCAAAAGTGTTATTTAGTTGTTGATAATTATTACATACCCCACCTAAAAGTGCACATTGAAAGGCGCAATTAACACTTAACTGTGCATTATGGAGCAAGTTAGAATCAAGTTTTCTGAACCCTTGATTCTTTTAAGGGCATTTAAAGACAGCTATTTGAAGTTGAGGCAAAGTGGCTAGCAAGCGGGCTTTTTTATGAATACCTAGTTCATTATTTGTTTACAGGTTTGCTCACCATATAAAGCCAAACAAAACCAGCGACACCTGCCAATAGTGATGCAGCAAGAATGCCTGTTTTAGCCATCAAAAGTAATTCTTCATTATGACTAAAGCCCAGTTGAGCAACAAAGATCGACATCGTGAAGCCAATCCCTGCTAACAGTGAGACTCCCGCGATCTGGGTAAAGCGAGTATCTTTGGGTAACTCTGCAATTCCTAGTTTGAGCACTATCCAACTGATACCTGTAATGCCTATAAACTTACCTAAAATTAATCCCAGTGATACACCAATCATAACGGGGTGAGTCAACGTCTCACTAAATGAACTAAAGGACATAGGAATACCTGCATTTGCTAAGGCAAAAATGGGAATGACCAAATAGGCGACGGGCATATGCCAAGCATGTTCTAGACGTTGAAGTGGCACACCAACACTGTCGACACTATGTTCTAGTTTATGCACAACCGAGCTCAGTTCATCATTCGTCATAATACTCTCACCCGGATGATGGCTATTATCAAAGTGCTTCATTAAGCCCTTCACATGGGAGCTAAATCGCTCTGGATCATATTTTGGTATTGCCGGTACTGACATTGCCCCTAGAATCCCCGCCAATGTTGGATGTATGCCTGATAGCAATAAGGCATACCAAAGTGCTACAGCAATAATAAAGTAAGGTAGCGTTTTACGAATACCAAGCATATTGAAGGCAAGTAAGATCATAAACATACCCCCCGCTATAAATAATGGGGTTATGACAATCGTTTCAGTATAAAACAGAGCAATCACCATCACCGCGCCCAAGTCATCCACAATTGCTAAGGCAACTAGAAAGGTAATCAATGCTTTTGGAACTCGGTTTGCTAATAAAGCTAAAGCACCAATGGCAAAGGCAATATCCGTTGCCATTGGAATCCCCCAGCCATTCGCTGCATCACCTTCTGGGTTAACAATAAAGTAGATCAGTGCTGGTACGACCATTCCACCGACTGCCGCAGCGATGGGAAGCATTGCATTCCGTAATGTTGCTAATTCACCCACCAGTATTTCACGTTTTAATTCTAATCCTACAACAAAGAAAAATAAGGCCATTAGCCCATCATTAATCCAATGGTGCAAACTCATTTCGACTGACCAACTCCCCGCCCCCACTAATAGTGGTGTGTGAAGAATATGTAAGTAACTTTCTGCCAAAGGGCCATTAGCAAGCAGCAAAGCCAGAACAGCCGTTCCCATTAGCAATAGACCACTGGTAGTCTGCCGATGAATAAACTCTTCAAATGGGTTTAATATTTTGTCGAAGCTTTTTTCCCATGGGGCAAGATAAATGCCTCTTCTTTTCTCAGCTCTAGAACGCTTTTTTTCACTCATTTGTTTATTTCTCCTTAGCAAATAAGGTTTTATTTGCTGACTCTATCACTTCAGAAACGATTGGATTTATGATGCGACGTTCAACAGATATGGCATAAAATGATTCTTTTACTTCATCCGTTTGACCGATAGATTTAACGCCATATTGCTGCACAACTTCTTGTTCAATTGCTGTAGGTGCAGGGAATATTCCCACACCTTCTTGGCCAAAGGCTTTCATTAATGCACTATCATCAAACTCAGCCACTATGCGAGGATGAAGTCGGTTTTTATCTAGCCATTGATCTATATCTGCACGTAGTTGATTACCACGGCTTGGTAATAACAGTGGCGCACCGTTTAAACAGTTAGGAAAGTCCGAGCTTAATTGCTGCTGCACTTGCTCAGTAGCAAAAAAACTCACTGAACATTCACCCAGTTTATGACTGAAACCTCGCGTACTCACTGTCGGCGGGATCGGTCGATCAGCAATAACAAGATCTAAACGGTGTAAGGTCAATTCTGCCAGTAATGTCTCGAGGTCTGCTTCACGACATTCCATTCGTGTTGATTCAGGCATTTGCAGTGCAGGTAGAAGAATACGATGGGCAATAGATTTAGGGACAACATCAACAACCCCCACTCTGAATACCTGTGGGCGATCACTTGGCAAGTGATGCATCATTTGCTCAAGTTCATTACCTAGAGAAAACATTTCATCAGCAAAGTTTAATACTTGGCGGCCAATATCAGTGATTTCTATATTTCGCCCTGCCTTATTAAATAACGCAACACCAAAATAGTCATCCAATAGACTTAACTGCCCACTAATTGTCTGAGGCGTGATGTTCAGTCGCTCACTGGCTTTGGCAATACTGCCTTCTTTAGCAACGGTCCAAAAATAATGTAGATGCTTATAGTTAATCATTAGTCACTAAACCTCGTTATTTACGATGAGTTTACCACTAACGGTCGAATTGTACGAGCAATTCCATCAAGCGAATCTATTCGCTAATCAATTTTTAGACGAGAATGAAGTGTGGTTAACGCATTGCTCTACGGGGCAGCTTATCCCTCAGTCGTAATAGCGTTTAGATGCGAGATGAATAATAAAGTGATTCCCACCAATATCGGTCATACCGGCAAGAGCTGATCCTAAGCCAGCCCAAAAGCCATCTTTAATCTCTTTGTGCTGAAGTTGAGAAATCCGAATACCTTTAGGCGATTGAGTGCTGATAATTTGGATGGCGGTGGCAATATCATGATCAAAATGCACGGTCACACTATAAAAGTCACCTTGCTTTTTATAACGAACTGATTTGACCTTAAACTCATAACCCTCTCGAAAAATGCCTCCAGCTTCCGACTCATCGGCATCAAGTAATAGTACCGACATGGCGTGTTCAGGCCTAATGCAGCTATTATTATCAATATAGCTGCCATAGGTGGGTTCTGTATGGGCTTGATTATTAATAATGACATTCGTATTGCCATCACCTTGATTAATGATGGTGCTATTGTTTGATGATGTATCACCACCATAGCTGTAATACCGTCGGTGCCGCTCTAAACACTCACGATAACTCTGCCCCACTGTTTGCTGCCAATTATAAAGATAGTCATCATAGTGATAATAATCGCGCCTGCCGTAATCACGTCCATTTTGCTCATTAAATGTTTGATTGATGTCGTTAAAACTTTCATTAAGTTGGTTTTTGCCCAACAGTATGAAGTTACGGTTAGCAGGAATATCAAGCTCAGCACGCAGTTCAAATACCGTGCCTTTAGGTATTTCTAGAACACTGTCTGATAGTGAGGCCGCCTGTAATGCGCCTGTGCAAGCAAGATAAACTAAGCCCATCAAAGATACGTATCTCATCGCAAATTCCTTATCATATGTTGCTCCAATTATAATCTTCTGACGAGAAAGTCATCAAGTGATATCGCCATTTTCTGATCGCCATAGGCGGTGAAGGTACCTATTAATTCACCATCAACAAGCTCAACATCATCATCAAAGTAAAGGTGTTGTTTGGAATCACCACTGGAAACCGTATAAAAAGAAGTCCATTGCCCCGTGTTTTTATTTTCAGCCAATAACACACCCCACGAGGCATAGAGCTGTAGATAAAGCACCTCTACAATTCGCCAGTTCGTATTTTCAGCAAGATCCTCAATCATAAATTCAGGTTCGTAAAAGTCTGGATATTCATCACCAACCTCATCCTCGTTTATTATGGCTTCACTTTCATTCTCAATAATGACAGGCATAAACTGTTTGAACTCTGTCAATATTTCTTCAATTTTGGCTTTTGAAAATTGCCGTGTAGGCAATGCGTGTTGTGATGTTACATACTCATCAGGGTAGGTATCAGTAATAGAGGGGCGTAGCGTTTCATAGATAAGGTTAATTTCTTCGAGTAGCTGTTCTTGTTCAGCTTTATTAGCCTCAGCACTCTCCATCTCACAAACATCAGGTAAATATCGTCTTTCAATGACTTTATGTTGGAAGGTTTGGCTTTCAGAGTCATGGAAAACAAACAGCATATCTTGAACCTCACCATTGGCAGTGCCACCTCTAACCATGCTGAATAACAGTTGCTGACGCTTGTCTAAGCCAGTACAAACCGTATTAAATTTAATATAGTCATAGATAAGATCGTGAGTTGAGAAAACCGTGCTGCCTTGATAGCTAATATAAAGCTGATCGTCTATCAACTTTGATATTCTTGAATTTTCACTCTCTTTCACTTCCCATATATCACTAGCAAAAGAAATACGATCATTTCTGATCGTAACTGTTTCTAATAGATCTGACTCACGCAGATAGAGAGCAACACGTTGCCGTTCAGGTAAAGAGTACTCCTCCTCACTCTCAGAACTTACGCTTTCAAGTGGATAAATAGTCGTACTGGACTTAGATGTATTGAGGTTATTGTATATAAGCAAGCTAGCAATAATAAGGATGAAAGTCCCCAGAAAGATGGAAATAAATTTAGGATTTTTCATTATTAACCGCCCAAGTAGAAAAGGGGATTCGCCCCACCAGCTTCCCAGTTAATGATACCAGTTGCCCCGATGATAAATTCAACAATAGACTTAACCCTTTATTTACTAGGCTTTTTTATTTCTAATTCTAGGGGTATTATCTATAAAGCTAGGATCGCATTAACATAGGAAACTCATGGATTCTCTCCCCATCTGGAGGATATTTTTATGACTAAGTTAATCACTTTAATCTACGGTATTTCTGCTTACCTTCTCGGTATGGGTGGGCTTACTTTCTTTATCTTGTTTATTGGTGGCTGGGACTTTATGCCAATTCATATTGATTCAGGCATAGCAGGCAATACTGCCGTTGCACTTATTGTTAATACACTCTTAATCGTTCTGTTTGCTGTACATCACACAATGGCTGCTCGGCCAAGTTTTAAGAAAAAATGGCAACATCTCATTCCCCACTCAGTTGAGCGTAGTACTTACGTCTTATTCTCTGGGTTATTTTTGACCATTATCTGTCTCTTTTGGCAGCCTTTATACGGGATGGTTTGGGATTTTAGTAATGAATTTATACAAACAAGCCTTATTGTCATTCAAATCATAGGCTGGTCAATGGTGGTGATTGCTTCATTTATGATTAATCATTTCGAGTTATTTGGCTTACAACGTAGTTATTGTTTTTTCATGGGCAAAGATGAACCTGAAGCCAGTTTTACTGATCGTGGTTTATATAAAATTGTACGTCACCCGATCCAGTTAGGTGTGCTGATAGGAATATGGTCAACACCAACAATGAGCGTCTCTCACCTGATGCTATCTCTTTTTATGACGAACTATATCTTTATTGGCCTATATTATGAAGAAAGAGATCTCATTCAGTTTTTAGGGGATGAATATCAAGACTATCAAAACCGTGTACACAAGTTGTTACCCATTCCTAAAAAAGCTGAGTAGTAGTACAAGCGCCTCGATTCTTTAACGGGGATTGAGGCTTTCTTGCTCATTTCAAAGGTGCTTGATGACTTCCAAAATATGTCCATTTTCATCATCAAAATAAAAACCTTCCCGATCACTTGAGAAATAAACCTGTTTATTGGTTCTATCAGCAGGGCTATCTCCAAACGTAATCTCAGGACTATTTTTGATTCTGCTAAATATGTCAGTATATTCTTGTTCTGTCACAATAAAAGCATAATGCCGTGGCTCAAAACTTTCTTTTTTATTAAAGAGTAATTTTAGATTGTCATCCACAGCTACAGCGGTGAAAGGTTCATAATGCCCCAAATTAGTTAACCCAAGAATATCAGCATAAAATGCAGCGGTACTAACAGTATTTTTGGTTGGGATAATTGTATGATCAAGGTGCATGATATTTCCCTCACTCTCTTCTTATTGAGCTAATTTAGATCAACTGCATACACTTTTAATAATTCAATCGGAATAATCTCTAGTGCTTTTTGATGCGTTCTAGTCAGAAACACCTTCGGAGCCATATCGTGACTGTATGCTTCAAGCCAGCGTAGCGCACACAAACACCACCGATCTCCTGGATTTAAGCCCGGAAAATCAAGCTCTGGTACCGGCGTGGACAAATCATTTCCTTTAAAACGAGAGTATTCAAGAAAGTCCTTTGTGACTTCAATACACACCGTATGCGACCCCGTATCAGTATCTCCAGTATTACAACAACCATCACGTAAAAAGCCAGTGATAGGATCATCGCTACACAATTCAAGCCGTTCACCAAAGACATTGAGTGATGCACTAATCTCCATTATCCACCTGGTCTTCGTAACATTTTACGCACGTCACCCACATGCATTTCTTCTTGAGAAATCAAAC
>WTAY01000070.1 GCA_013139345.1 Methylophaga sp.
TAAGCCCAGCAGATGATCACCGGATTATTGAGATCGGGTGTGTTGAAGTCATTAATCGTCGCTTAACAGGGCAAACCTTTCATCAATATATCAATCCTCACCGTGAAATTGATGCGGGCGCGATGGAAGTGCATGGTATTACCCAAGAATTTCTTGCTGATAAACCTCGCTTTGCTGATATCGTCGAAGACTTTATGCAGTTCATCGAAGGTGCAGAGCTTGTTATTCATAATGCCGCATTTGATGTTGGCTTTCTTGATCATGAACTCGCCAAAATAAAAACAGAAAAGCGCCGCATAAAAGATGTCAGTACCGTACTCGACACACTCAAACTTGCCCGAGATAAACATCCTGGTCAAAAAAATAACCTTGATGCGTTATGCCGTCGTTATGGCGTTAACAATTCTAACCGTGACTTACATGGTGCCTTACTCGATTCCGAGATATTAGCCGACGTTTACCTTGCTATGACGGGTGGGCAGGTCAGTCTTTCTTTAACATCTGAAGCCTCCTTGGCCCCGAATCAAAAGGGTGGGGGTGCCAATGTCATCAAACAGAAAAATCGTGGACCATTGCGCGTTATAAAAGCCAATAAAGAAGAAATAGTCGCTCATGAAGAAAATTGTCAACTACTCGATAAAAAGAGTGGTGGTAAATGTGTTTGGCTAAAATAACTAATTTCCAAGAATACTTGAAATTAAAATTTACGCCCCCAAATATCAGGATTAAGACAATCAATCCGGAAACGTAAACATCATGAGTAACGAAGAAATCGACAACACAGAACCTGAAAACAGTGAATCAGGTGTGGAAGTAGAAATCAACGAAGACCCAGCAGCATTACTTGAAGATGCTCGTAATAAAGCAGACGAGCACTGGAATGAACTGCTTCGCGCACGAGCAGATATGGAAAACCTACGTCGCCGCCAAACCCGTGATTTAGAAAATGCTCACAAGCGTGCTTTAGATAAGTTTGTTGGTGAATTACTGCCAATCTACGACAGTATGGAATTCGGCCTTATTGCCGCTAATGGTGAAGAAGCATCATTAGAAGCAGTGCGTGAAGGTCTAGATATGACCATGAAAATGTTCTTATCATCAATCAATAAGTTTGGCTTAGAACAAGTAAACCCTGAAGAAGGTGAAGCATTTGATCCTGAACTTCATCAAGCAATGGCAATGCAGCCTGTTGATGGTGTAGAAGCCAACAAAGTATTAAACGTTGCACAAAAGGGCTTCCAATTTAATGGTCGTTTGTTACGCCCTGCAATGGTGCTTGTTTCTCAATAAGTAACACTTAAACCCGAACAAAAACAATAAAGTGGCGTTCTAGGCTTGAAATTAATTTTTCGCCCCCCACTTATTACTCAACAGCTGGTGTAACCGGCACAAAATATTAGAATATGGAGAATAAAAATGGCTAAAATTATTGGTATTGACTTAGGAACGACAAATTCCTGTGTGTCAGTTTTAGAAGATGGTAAACCACGTGTAATCGAAAACAGTGAAGGTGATCGTACTACACCATCAATTGTTGCTTTCACTAAAGATGATGAAGTATTAGTTGGTCAATCAGCTAAACGCCAAGCAGTAACAAACCCTACAAACACATTGTTCGCTATCAAGCGTTTAATTGGTCGTAAGTTTAAAGATGATGTTGTGCAACGTGATATTGACATGGTGCCTTACACTATTGCTGAAGCTGATAATGGCGATGCATGGGTTGATGCTAATGGTAAGAAAATGGCACCACCTGAAGTATCTGCTCGTGTTTTGATGAAAATGAAAAAAACAGCAGAAGACTTTTTGGGTGAAGAAGTAACAGAAGCGGTTGTAACAGTACCTGCTTACTTCAATGACTCACAACGTCAAGCAACAAAAGATGCAGGTAAAATTGCTGGTCTAGAAATCAAACGTATTATCAATGAGCCAACAGCAGCAGCACTTGCTTATGGTATGGATAAAAAACGTGGTGATTCTACTATCGTAGTTTATGACTTAGGTGGTGGTACATTTGACGTTTCTGTTATCGAAATTGCAGATATCGAAGGCGAACACCAGTTTGAAGTATTATCAACAAACGGTGATACATTCTTAGGTGGTGAAGATTTTGACCAACGTGTTATTGAATTCTTAGTAGATGAATTCAAGAAAGACCAAGGTATCGATTTATCAAAAGATCCTTTAGCACTTCAACGTTTAAAAGATGCAGCTGAGAAAGCGAAAATTGAGCTTTCTTCAAGTGAGCAAACAGATATCAACCTACCTTATGTGACAGCAGATGCATCTGGTCCTAAACATATGGAAGTACGTTTAACACGTGCTAAATTAGAATCTTTAGTTGAAGATTTAGTTGAACGTAGTTTGGCACCGTGTAAACAAGCAATCAAAGATTCAGGTTTATCTCTATCTGAAATCGATGATGTTATCTTGGTAGGTGGTCAAACACGTATGCCAATGGTTCAAGCTGCGGTAGAAAAATTATTCGGTAAAGAGCCTCGTAAAGATGTGAACCCTGATGAAGCGGTAGCTTCTGGTGCAGCAATTCAAGCGGCAGTATTAGCGGGTGACGTTAAAGATGTCTTATTACTTGATGTAACACCATTGAGCCTAGGTATCGAAACAATGGGCGGCGTGATGACGAAGTTAGTTGAGAAAAATACAACTATCCCAACCAAAGCGAACCAAACATTCTCAACAGCAGATGATAACCAACCAGCAGTAACGATTCATGTTCTTCAAGGTGAACGTGAAGTTGCATCTGGTAACAAATCATTAGGTCGTTTTGATTTATCTGATATTCCACCTGCACCACGTGGTCAGCCACAAATCGAAGTAACATTTGATATTGATGCTAACGGTATCTTGAACGTATCTGCTAAAGATAAAGTAACAGGTAAAGAACAATCTATCGTCATTAAAGCGTCAAGTGGCTTATCTGATGAAGAAGTTGAAAAAATGGTTCAAGACGCTGAAGCACATGCTGAAGAAGATCGCTTGTTCCATGAACTTGTTGGCGCACGTAACACAGCGGATGCATTGGTTCACTCAACTAAGAAATCTATTACTGACTTAGGTGATAAGTTAGATGCAGACGAAAAAGTGAAAATTGAAGCAGCTGTTGCTGATTTAGAAGAAGCAGTTAAAGGCGATGATAAAGATGATATCGAAGCTAAAACAACTGCATTAACTGAAGCATCAGGAAAATTAGCAGAACAAGCCTATGCTGAAAATGCAGAAGCGGGTGCGGCACCAGAAGGTGAAGCATCTGCAGAAGCAGCAGATGATGTTGTTGATGCTGAGTTTGAAGAAGTAGATGACGACAAAAAATAGTCTTTAATAGATTATTAATAATAACAAACAGACGTAGAGTTTCTCTGCGTCTGTTTTGTTGTATTTAAAGCTAATAGATTTTTAGGTAATTATAAGTAATGGCAAAAGAAGACTTTTACGAAACGCTTGGCGTATCACGTACCGCAACGGAGGCTGAAATTAAAAAGGCTTACCGTCGCATGGCAATGAAATACCATCCTGATCGTAATCCTGACAATGCTGATGCTGAAGCACATTTCAAAGAAGCAAAAGAAGCCTACGAAATTTTATCTGATGCACAAAAGCGTGCGGCCTATGATCAATTTGGCCATGCAGGTGTTGATCAATCTGCCAGCGGTCATCGTGGTGGTGGCGGGTTTAGCGATGTATTCGGTGATGTATTCAGTGATATCTTTGGCGCATCAGGTGGTGGCAGACAAAACTACCGCGGTGCCGACTTACGTTATCATCTTGATCTTTCATTAGAAGATGCTGTTGCCGGCACGACTGTAAAAATCCGTATTCCTGTTAGTGTTGAGTGTAAAACATGTAGCGGTAGTGGTGCCAAGAAGGGTACTAAACCTGTTACGTGTACAACCTGTGGCGGTCATGGTCAGGTTCGTATGCAGCAAGGATTCTTCCAAGTACAGCAACCCTGTCCACACTGTCATGGCACCGGACAAATGATCAGTGATCCTTGTCGTGATTGTCATGGTGAAGGTCATGTCCAAGAGCATAAAACATTATCGGTCAAAGTCCCTGCTGGCGTAGACACGGGTGATCGTATTCGTCTCTCTGGTGAAGGTGAAGCGGGTACAGGCGGTGCAGGAGCAGGTGATCTTTATGTTGAAGTTCAGGTAAAACGTCATGATGTCTTTACCCGAGATGGCAGTAATTTATATTGTGATGTTCCCATTGGCTTTGTCACAGCAAGCTTGGGCGGTGAATTAGAAGTACCAACCTTAAATGGTAAAGCTAACTTAAAAGTACCAGAGGGCACACAAACAGGCACACAATTCCGCCTTCGTAGTAAAGGTGTGAAATCTGTTCGTGGTGGTCCAATTGGTGATTTAATGTGCCGAGTTATTATTGAAACACCGGTAAAATTATCCAAGAAACAAAAAGAATTATTACAAGAATTTGATGACACCTTACAAGGTAGCCATCACAGCAAACATAGTCCTAAACATAGTTCATGGTTAGATGCTGTTAAGAAATTTTTTGATTAACGTTATATAACCGCTGATCATTCAATTTACAGATCTTACAAGCCCCGTCATCCTCGAATGTTTTTATCGAGGATCTGTTGTCTTAAGTAGATCCCAGCTTAAAGCATGCTGGGATGACGATATTTATATAGGAATTAAAGCATGGCAACACGTATAGCAATTAATGGCGCAGCAGGTCGAATGGGACGCTGTTTGATTCAAGCAGTTGAACAAACAGAAGGTTTAGAGCTGAGTGCTGCAATTGATCGTGCCGAATCAAGCCTGATCGGTGCTGATGCAGGTGAACTTGCAGGTGTTGGAACCTTAGGTGTTGTATTAACTGCCGATGTTGAAGCCGCTACAGCCATTTCAGATGTCATTATTGATTTCACCTTACCCGAAGTAACAATGGCATTATTGCCACATTGCACGGCAAATAACTGTCGTCTAGTGATTGGTACCACAGGCTTTTCATCAGAACAAAAAGAAGCAATTGATAATGCCGCACAACACGTATCAATGGTCTTAGCCCCTAATATGAGTGTCGGTGTAAACCTTACGCTTAAATTATTAGATATCGCTGCTCGCGT
>WTAY01000135.1 GCA_013139345.1 Methylophaga sp.
CTTCGTCATTCCCATGAAAATGGGAATCCATGGGCAGTGAAAATAACCACTATCGTTGGATCCCCGTTTTCACGGGGATGACGAGCTTTATTAAATTAACTGCATCTTCAATGATAATGGGTATATATGGAGCTTAGGGCTAAAATAAAATCGGTACGACAGTGAAGTGTTAATCATCCTCTTCACGTAACCGTAGTTGCCGTTCTTGTTCTTCGGCTAAGATTGATTTAATCTCAAGCATGACACCATCAACATCCGCTGCTTGCGTATTTTCTTCAAAATAGCCAGTGAGCTCAGTATCTGGCTGTAGTTCGCCATTCTCAAAAAGTGCCCATATTTCTTTGTCATATCGACTGTTGAGTAGTTCTGGTGCGTATTGAGCATAGTAACGCGTTACATTTCGCACATCTCGTTCTAACATTGATTGAGCATTGTTATTCGCGGCGGCATTCACCGCTTGAGGAAGGTCAATAATTACTGGGCCATTTTCATCGACGAGAACATTAAACTCTGACAAATCACCATGCACAATCCCTGCACAGAGCATTTTCATAACAGAGTACATCAGGATTAAATGATCTTCCCGTGCTTGCTCGGCAGACATTGAGATATCGTTAAGGCGAGGGGCTACTTGCCCATCCGCATCAGTGATTAACTCCATCAATAACACACCATTAAGACAATCATAGGGTTGAGGAACTCGGATACCTGCACCCGCGAGAAGGTAGAGCGCATCGACTTCGGCATTCTGCCATGTTTCTTCTTGTTGCTTACGGCCAAACTTAGAGCCTTTTTCCATGGCTCGGCCTCGACGACTATTACGAACCTTTCGCCCTTCCTGATACTGCACTGCCTTTTTGAAGCTACGCTTAACAGCATCTTTATAGACTTTGGCACAGCGTAGCTCAGAACCGCATCTAACAATATAGACATCGGCCTCTTTGCCGCTCATTAATCGTCTGACAACATCATCGACTAAGCCATCCTCAATAAGAGGCTGAATTTGTTTTGGTATCTTCATTCGTATTTTGGTACCTAGGGTTGGAATAGAACTCTAGATAGGACGTTCTTTAGAGTGTCACCTAGTAGTCTATACTTTCTGAGAATGCGTAGGTAAGTATATGCAGCTTATGTCTAATATTATTTTATTTTTTCCGGAGAGCTTTTATTTCTTCAATGGTCAGGAATGATAACCTAGATTTTCTACGATCCTTTTGGCGACGTTCACCTAATCTGAGGGGGATTAAAGCCTGATTATCAACCTTACGTAATTGTCTTATTTTTTCTATCGAGGCAAAGATTGGCCTGCCTTGTCTTCGCTCGTTACCGCGTCTTTCTGATTGTCTTCGGGGAACTGCTTCATATTCAATATTATTTTCATCAAAGCCTAATGTTGGCTTCCTTGTCACTTTCAATTAATCTCAACTCCAGAACTATAAAATTGGAAACGCAAACTATTTAGCAGGCCATGAGGATCGGCAGCGGGCTAATAACATGGATAAAATTTAACCAATAAAAAAGCCTCAGTAGAATAAACTACTGAGGCTTTCATATTTTGGTACCTAGGGCCGGAATCGAACCGGCACGGCCGTGAAGCCGAGGGATTTTAAGTCCCTTGTGTCTACCAATTTCACCACCCAGGCATCCAGCTATTATAACCGAGGTTATTTATACTTTTCAAAGTTTTTTATATTAATTGTGTGGAACGTGATCGTTTTATTCGTTGGGAGTACTGTAGAGGCTCGACTGCAGTGTAGTCGAGAGCGACAACTAAAGCGCTTCTGTATTGTTTTTATTAAGAATATTGAGAAGTGATGACTTTGCTACCCCCTATTAGGATGCAAGAAAGCATGACATTTAATTATTTTATTATTGTCGCCACTTTATGCTCGGGCTTGCTTGCTTGCGGGTGGTGCGAGTTTAAGTCTCTTACTCACCCGACTCCGAGTAAGAGACTTAGCTTTGTGAACCATTCAATCCTATTTCAGGCTTTAGATTACTTTTGAAAAGTGCTGGGCCATTTTTTGTTGCATATAAAAATCAAATACCATGCAGATATTACGAATAAGTAGGTGGCCTGCCGGTAACACTTCAATCATTTTCTCGTTATAACGAAGTAGACCATCTTGTGAAAATTGTTCTAACTGGGGTAGAACGTCGGCGAAATAGTCGGAAAATGTAATGTTTAGTTCTTTTTCTATTGCAACAATATCAAGTGAGAAGTGGCAAATTAATCGAGTTATAACGACTCGACGAATTTTGTCATCATCATTAAGTGCAAAACCTCTAAACACCGGTAATTCATTGTTGTTGATGCTGTTTGCATACTCTTCTAGAGTACGTTGATTCTGAGAGTATGAATCTCCCACACTACCGATAGAGGTTACACCCAGACCAATTAAGTCACATTCTGAATGGGTTGAGTAACCTTGGAAGTTTCTATAAAGTTTGTTTTCGCGTTGAGCGATGGCGAGGTCGTCATCGGGTTTCGCAAAATGATCCATGCCAATATAAATGTAGCCAGCTTCTGTGAGCTGCTCGATAGAACGTTGTAATATTTCGAGCTTAACTTCTGGAGGAGGTAAGTCTTCACTCTTCATTTGACGTTGAACTTTAAAGCGTTCTGGCATATGAGCATAGTTAAATACTGATAGGCGGTCGGGTTCAACAGCAATAACTTTATCTAGGGTTTCTGCAAAGCTATCCGGTGTTTGATGTGGAAGCCCATAAATGAGATCTAGGCTTACTGAGCGAAATCCTGTGCTACGGGCTGCATCAATTACAGCGAATGTTTCTTCTTCACTTTGAATACGGTTGACTGCTTTTTGAACCTTAGGGTTAAAATCTTGCACGCCTAAACTTATGCGATTAAAGCCAATATCACGTAAAACATGAATGGTTTCTGCATCAGCTTCACGAGGATCAATTTCGATTGAGTATTCGCCAATACTATCGTCAGCTAAGTTGAAATGCTGGCGTGTCACAGCCATTAGTTCACGCATTTGATCATGGCTAAGAAAGGTCGGGGTGCCGCCGCCCCAGTGAAGTTGTTCAACAACACGGTTTGAATCGAATAATGCGGCTTGCATCGCAATTTCTTTATGTAAATTAGCTAAGTAGGGTTCTGAGTGTTTACGGTTTTTGGTGATGATTTTATTACATGCACAGTAAAAACAAACGGTGTCACAAAAGGGCAGGTGGAAGTATAGCGATAGTGGGCCGCCACGTTGGTTTGATAGGGCAACGTGTTCTTTGTAACTCTCAGGGCCGAAGTTTTCATTGAATTCAACAGCCGTCGGATAGGATGTGTAACGAGGACCTGCCTTGTCGTATCGCTTGATGAGATCAAGGTCAAAAGTAACTGTTTGTTCCAAAGTTATATATTCCTAAAGCGGGTAGATGTTTGATTCGATCATTATAGCCCGCTCAGAGATCAGCATCGCTTGAATTTGAGATGATCTTGATTTAGATCATACTGTGAATCGATGTTCCTGCTCAGGATATTCACGTAAATGTTCGTGATGAGACTGAATAATAGGTAGAATTTCTTCGGGTGAATCTACTATATAGAAGAGGTCTAAATCTTCTTTGGCAATACAGCCTAACTCAAGCACTTCTTCTTTTAACCAATCAATCAATCCCTTCCAGAATGTTGAGCCGTATAAGATAACGGGGAAGTGACGAATTTTTTGTGTTTGTATTAATGTGAGTGCTTCAAAGAACTCATCGAGCGTGCCAAACCCACCTGGGAAAACAACATAGCCCATTGAATATTTAACGAACATGAGTTTGCGGACAAAGAAATATCTAAATGTCAGGCTAATATCTTGGGCAAGGTTTGGGGATTGTTCATGAGGTAGTGCGATATTTAAACCAATAGATAGGCCGCCTTGTTGAAAGGCACCTTTATTAGCCGCTTCCATAATACTTGGTCCACCACCACTAATGACAGAGTATTTTGCATGAGACAGGTTATGGGCAACTGTGATGGCATCTTGATAATAGGGTGACGTTGTCGGTAACCGTGCACTACCAAAGATGGAGACTGCTGGACCAAGATTGTTAAGGGTCTCTATTCCGTCGATAAGTTCTGCTTGGATACGAAATACGCGCCATGCTTCTGAGGTTTTTAGATCTTCCATGCTTCGCTCTTTTTATTTGTGTTAGTAACAATGAAGATAAAGAAAACCGTCACGTATTGCAAATAGTGACAAAAAGTCGCCAACATCATTGTATTAATTAAGAGTTCGTTACGATACATCAATTCAGTTATCGCGTTATCTGAGGTATCATGGTGGATTATATTGATTCTTTTGGTGCATTTTTATGAAGGTTTTGGTCATTGGTGGTGGTGGTCGCGAACATGCTTTGGCATGGAAGTTAATTAAATCGCCACGCTGTTCTCAGGTTTTTGTGGCTCCTGGTAACCCAGGAAGCATGAGCGAAGAAGGTATTGAGAATGTTGATATTGCTGTTGAAGATACGGATGCGTTAGTTGCTTTTGCAAAAGAGAATAACATTGGTCTAACCGTCGTTGGCCCTGAAGTACCATTAGTTTTAGGTGTGGTTGATGCATTTGAAAAAGCGGAACTACGTTGTTTTGGCCCTTCTCAAGATGCCGCTCAGTTAGAAGCATCAAAGAGCTTTACCAAAGACTTCTTAGCGCGCCATAAGATCCCAACAGCGGATTATGATGTGTTTACAGAAGTTGCACCTGCTATTGAATACATCAAAAAACAAGGTGCCCCAATTGTTGTTAAAGCCGATGGTTTAGCCGCAGGTAAGGGTGTTATTGTTGCAATGACAGAACAACACGCAATTGATGCTGTTGAAGATATGTTATCTGGTAATGCCTTTGGTGATGCTGGTAGTCGCGTAGTTATTGAAGAATTCATGACGGGCGAAGAAGCAAGTTTTATCGTCATGGTTGATGGCAAGAATATTTTGCCACTCGCAACATCACAAGATCACAAAGCGCGCGATAATGGCGACCAAGGGCCAAACACAGGTGGAATGGGGGCTTATTCTCCTGCACCTGTTGTTACCGCTGAAGTACATGATCGGATTATGGCAGAGGTTATTGTGCCAACTGTTGAAGGTATGGCTGCAGATGGCCGACCTTATACCGGTTTCTTATATGCTGGCTTGATGATCAATGAAGAAGGTGCGCCTCGTGTTGTTGAATATAACTGCCGGTTTGGTGATCCTGAAACACAGCCAATTATGATGCGCTTACAGTCTGATTTAATTGAACTGTGTGAAGCAGCACTTGATGGCAAATTAGATACGGCAGAAGCAAAATGGGATTCTCGTGCAGCTGTAGGTGTTGTGTTAGCTGCTGGTGGTTATCCTGATGCGTATCAAAAAGGCGATGAAATCTCTGGCCTTGATAGCTGTGATAGTGCTGATACCAAAGTCTTTCATGCTGGCACAGCCCTAAAAGATGGTAAGGTAGTCACTTTTGGCGGTCGTGTTTTATGTGCAACGGCATTGGGTGATACTGTTCGTGATGCACAACGCAAAGCCTATGAAACACTCAGTAAGGTTGATTGGAATAATAAGTATTACCGTACTGACATTGCCTATCGAGCTATTGAAAGAGAAGAAGCGAAATAATTCTAACATTAAGATTTAAGGAGTAAGGCTAATGTCTGTCGCTCATCCGATTATTGCTGTCACTGGTTCATCTGGTGCAGGAACATCAACTGTTAAGCATGCCTTTGAAGATATTTTCCGCCGCGGCGGGATAAAACCTGTTGTTGTTGAAGGTGATAGCTTTCACAAATATGATCGTGTGGGAATGCGAGCAGCGGTAGCTGAAGCTGCCGAAAGGGGAGAAATCCTTACTCACTTTGGACCTGATGGTAACTGTTTAGATGGTTTGGAGCGTTTATTCCAGAACTACTCTGAGACAGGTAAAGGTGAAAGACGCTTCTACATTCATAGTGATGCAGAGGGAATTCCTTTTAATCAACCTGCTGGTACATTTACCCCTTGGGAAGAAATTGACGGCAATAGTGATTTGTTGTTTTATGAGGGACTTCACGGCGGGATCGTGACAGATGATGTCAATATCGCACAATTTACTGATTTGATGATTGGTGTTGTTCCCGTTATCAACTTAGAGTGGATTCAGAAAATTAAACGTGATTGCTCAAACCGTGGTTATTCTTCGGAAGCAGTTGTAGATATTATTTTGAAACGTATGCCTGATTATATTAATCACATTACACCTCAATTCTCTCGTACACATATCAACTTCCAACGTGTACCTTTGATTGATACTTCAAATCCATTTGTAATGCGTGAAATCCCAACACCCGATGAAAGTTTGGTTGTCATTCGATTTAAAGAGCCTGCAATGGCAGATTTCCCATATTATTTAAGTATGTTGAAAGATTCATTTATGTCTCGCCCAAATAACCTTGTTATACCTGCTGTAAAAATGGGCTTAGCGATGGAAGTGATTTTGACACCATTTATTGAAGAGATGATGATTAAAAAGCGCCAACGTGGCTAATTTTGATTCTATCTTCGGTTAAATAGATACCCAAACTACTTGAATATGCAGGTATCAGCAAGAGAAGAAGCCATACTATTCTCTTGCCCGATGGGAGCTTATCCCGCACGCAATAACCGCGTTGTAATGCTTAACAAGGACTGGTCATTGTCTGCACATTACGCCTTGTTCTAGCGTGTGGGATAAACTCTGAAATCTGCATATTCAAGTAGTTTGGGTATGGAGATACCGCTTCGGCGGTATTTCTGTTTTTGGAGCTAAAAAATAATGAGTAATTGGCGAATAAGACAAGCAGTAACCGCATTAAATCATGGTGGTGTAATTGCTTATCCAACCGAAGCTGTCTATGGTTTGGGCTGTGATCCTTGGAATGTTCACGCTGTAAAGCGGTTATTAGATATCAAACAACGGTCGTGGTTGAAAGGTTTGATTATTGTTGCAGCTGATTTTAATCAGTTACAAGATTTTATTGCCCCAGTCTCAGCAGAGACCTTAAAAGAACTGGAAGCAACATGGCCCGGTCCAGTAACATGGTTATTGCCAGTGAACACTAACTTGCCAGCATATCTATCAGGGTTCCATGACACCATTGCAGTGAGAGTGACGGCCCATAAACAAACTGCTGAACTATGTCGAGAGTTTGGTGGAGCCATTGTCTCAACAAGTGCGAACATGGCAGGTGCAAAGCCTGCTAAAACAATACGTCAGTGTCGTTGGAATATGGCACATATTGATGCAATCGTACCGGGACAATGTTCTGGTTCAACTCAGCCAACAGAAATTAGAGACGCACAAACAGGAGAAAGGCTACGATGAGCCAGCCTGACATTCAAGCTGTTCGAGCTTATTTTATGGAGCTGCAAGACCGAATCTGCCAACAGATAGAAGTTGAAGATGGTGGAGAAAAATTTGTTGAAGATGAATGGCAACGTGAAGGTTCGGGTGGTGGCGGTGGTCGCACTCGTGTTTTAACAAATGGTGCAGTATTTGAACAAGGTGGTGTTAATTTTTCACAAGTAACAGGTGATAGTTTGCCGCCCTCTGCAACGGCAAGTCGACCAGAGTTAGCGGGGCGTAGCTTTGAGGCTTTAGGCGTATCTTTAGTGATTCATCCCCATAATCCTTATGTGCCAACATCACATGCAAATGTTCGCTTTTTTATTGCTGAAAAAGAAGGCGAAGAACCTATTTGGTGGTTTGGTGGTGGTTATGATCTAACACCTTATTATGGTAATGAAGAAGACGTTATTGCTTGGCATCAAACAGCCAAACACGCCTGTGACCCTTTTGGTGACACTGTTTATGTCGACTATAAAAAATGGTGTGATGACTATTTCTTTTTAAAGCATCGTAACGAGCCACGAGGTGTCGGTGGTTTGTTTTTTGATGACTTAAATGAAGGCGGCTTTGAACACTGCTTTAATTTGATGAAAAGTGTGGGCGATAGTTATACTCAGGCCTACTTACCGATTGTTAAAAAACGAAAAAATATTGAATTTGGTGAGCGCGAACGAGATTTTCAACTTTATCGTCGAGGTCGTTACGTTGAGTTCAATCTTGTGTATGATAGGGGCACTTTATTTGGGCTTCAATCTGGTGGTCGTACAGAATCTATATTAATGTCATTACCGCCATTAGTTAAATGGCAATATAATTGGCAACCAGAAGCAGGAACCCCTGAAGATGAGTTATATCAACAATTTCTTAAACCACGTAATTGGCTAAATTTATAATGAAAGAAAAAAGACTAAAAGGAACGATCAAGTACTGGAATGGTAGAAAAGGATTTGGCTTCATTGATCCTGATGCTGGAGACAAGCAAATATTTGTTCATATTAAAGCGTTTACTGTTCGTAAAGGAAAACCTGTAATTGGCCAAGAAGTCACTTATACATTGTCTGAAGATGAACAAGGTCGAGCGCGTGCAGATAATGTATTGAATGCTGAAGACGATACTGCAGCAGAAAGATCATCATCATCGGCAATGATGATTGTCGGTATTACTGTTGTTGTTATCGCGGTATCTATATATTTGTGGGCTTAGTTTTAGCAACTTATATTGCTTTAAGTGCCATCACATTTATTTTATATGCAGTAGATAAATCGGCAGCCAGAAATAACAAACATCGAATACCTGAAAGAACACTCCACCTAATGTCATTGTTAGGTGGATGGCCAGGAGCACTATTGGCTCAGCAAATCTTTCGTCATAAAACGAAGAAGCAGCCTTTCCGAGTTGTTTTTTGGATGACGGTGATCGTGAATGTAAGCACCATTTTGTTCTTTATCGCACCATCATTCCCATCACGTTTAGAGGGAATAATGATGCAATTGAAACTTACTTAGCTGTCATTCGCTAAAGAAGCCAATTGATCAGCCTGATATTCATTAATCAATGGCTCAATCACTTGCTCAAGATCTCCGCCCATGATTTCAGCTAATTTATACAAGGTAAGGTTAATTCGGTGATCCGTCATACGACCTTGAGGGTAGTTATAGGTACGAATTCGCTCACTTCTATCGCCACTTCCCACCTGTAATTTACGTGTTTCAGCTTGTTCTGAATCAATCTTTTCTTGTTGTTCTGCCATAATTCGCGACTGTAAAACTGACATCGCTTGAGCACGATTTTTATGCTGAGAACGTTGCTCCTGACATTCAACAACAATACCGGTCGGTAAATGCGTAATTCGAATTGCTGAATCTGTTTTATTAACATGCTGACCACCGGCACCTGAGGCACGGAAGGTATCAACACGTAAATCAGAAGGGTTGATATCAATTTGGTCAAGCTCATCTGCTTCGGGCATGATCGCGACTGTACATGCCGAGGTATGTACACGACCTTGTGATTCCGTTTCGGGAACACGTTGCACTCGATGACCGCCGGATTCAAACTTTAAGCGTGAATAAGCACCTTCACCAACAATACGCAGAATGACTTCTTTATAACCACCCACTTCGCTTTCTTGTAGGTTAATCACTTCAACACCCCAACGACGACCTTCAGCATAGCGGCTATACATTCGGTATAAATCGCCTGCAAATAATGCGGCCTCATCGCCACCGGCACCAGCTCTAATTTCTAAGAATAGGTTGCGTTGGTCATTAGGATCTTTAGGAAGAAGTAGTTTTTGCAGTGTGAGTTCTAATTCTTCTTCATTTGCTTGTGCATCAGCTAACTCTTCTTTAGCCATTTCACGCATTTCTTTGTCTTCTTCTTTGAGCATGGCTTTCGCATCCTCAATCGCTATAAGGTTGTTTTTATAGCTAATGAAGTTAACAACGAGGGGCTGTAATTGAGCATATTCTTGTGATAATTCCCGAAACTTATTTTGATCGGCCATTGTTTCTGGCTCTGCTAATAAGCCTGCAATTTCTTCGTGGCGTTCAATTAATGTTTCTAACTTATGCTTTATAGACTCTTTCACGGTGTAAGCTACCCTTAATCCTTGATATTAAAGAGGCTACGTGCCGCTTCAATCAGGTTGTTATCAGTATTAAAGCCAGATTGACGTAGTTGTCGACTCGGCTCATGTAGTAATTTTTTTGTTAGTGTTCGAGCAAGGTCATTGAGAATTTGATCGGCAGGAACACCTTGTTCAAGTTGTTTTAATGACTTCTCTAGTAAGTGATTACTTTCTTCTTCTGCACGCTCACGTATTGCCTTTATCACTGGGACAGCATCTTGAGTACGTAGCCAGCCGATAAAATGCTCGACCTGACTATCAATGATCTCTTCAGCTTGAAGGGCTGCATCTCGTCGAGATTGTAAGTTCTCTTCAATAATATCGTGCAAATCATCCACACAGTAGAGGTAAACATCTTCTAGTGTGCCAACTTCTGGTTCAATATCACGTGGCACTGCAATATCAACCATAAACATAGGTTTGCGTTTACGTTGTTTGAGTGCGCGCTCTACAGAACCCTTTCCCAATATCGGTAACTGACTCGCCGTGGAGCTCATCACAATATCGGCTTCTGCTAAATGATTTGGCATTTCACTTAAGCTGATGGCAAAACCGTTGACTTGCTCAGCCAAGGTGTGCGCCCGCTCAATAGTCCGGTTGGCAATGATTATTTGACCTACACCATTGTCATGGAGATGACGTGCCGCTAATTCAATTGTTTCACCTGCACCTATTAATAGGGCCGTTGAATCAGCAAGGTTTGAGAAAATTTGTTTTGCTAGACTGACTGCCGCAAAGGCAACAGAAACGGGACTGCTGCCAATAGCAGTATCAGTGCGGACTTGTTTAGCAACCGTGAACGAATGCTGAAATAAGCGACCTAATGATTTGCCGACAGTCTTGGCATGCAGTGCTTGGCTATAGGCTGTTTTTATTTGACCTAAAATTTGTGGTTCACCGAGCACCATTGAGTCTAAGCCACAGCTAACGCGTAATAAGTGGCGAATAACATCATGATCTTGGTGACGATAGATAAATTCGTTTAGTGAACCAGCTGATTGTTTGTGAAAATCATGCAACCATTCGCAGACATTATCTTCATGATCATCTGCAATATGACAATAAACTTCTGTGCGATTACAGGTTGAAATAATAACGGACTCTACAACTCCGGAGCACTGCTGTAGAGAAGCCAACGCAACAGGAAGAACCTCTGCGTTAAAGGCGAGTTGTTCCCGAATATGGACGGGTGCAGTAGTGTGGTTTATGCCGTAGGCGACAAGTTGCATAGTTATTGGTGATAAGTCGTCGTTAAAATGCTGGTAAACTCTACAGCGATTATTAAAATTATTATTGTCAGATTGTTCATGACTAATGGGCTATTCTAACAAAATCAGTCGTTCAGGTTGTTTTATTATGGATTTATCGTTTGTAGGGTGGAAAAGTGTGTACGATTTAGCTCGGAAAAAGCTTGTCTTTGGTGCCGTTGCATTATTATCTGCATGTGCCGCAACACCTGTTGTTGTCGAGCAAAATAGCGCTACAGTCCCGCCTGAAGAGATTGAAAAAGTAGAATCTGTTCCTGAGACTGTTGAACCGTTACCCCTGACATCTGAGTTGGTCTATTACATCCTAATGGCTGAAGTTGCTGGCCAACGAGGCGAAATCGGTGTCGCAGCAGAACTCTATAATAAAGCCGCACAGACTGCTGATTCAGTTGCAGTAGCGGGACGCTCAACGCAAGTGGCGAACTTTACCCGAGATAAAACACGGATTAATCGTGCATTAAAACGCTGGATTGAGGTCGCTCCAAACGATGCGGATGTGTATATCATGCAAGTGCCTTTCCAAATGATGGAAGGAGATTTTGATGCGGTAGTGAAGTCGATTGATACTGCGCTTGGTTTGGCTCCTGAGAAAGTATCACAATTCTTGGCGCAAGTTGCAGATAACTTGAGCGAGTTAGCAAGACCGGTTCAAGGTTTAGCTGTACTGCAAGAGTTGGCCTTATATAAGCAAAGTAATCTCGACGTTTTGTATGTTTATGCTCGATTAGCTGCGTTTTATAAGCAGTATAGTGATGCTTTACCGGCTGTTAATGCTGTACTTGAACAAGATGCTGAGCGTGAAGATGCGCTTGTTTTGAAAGCGGAAATTTTGCAACGTTTAGGTCGCGGCTCAGATGCAATGGCGTTACTTAAAGAGCAAGCGGCGCAAGATGAGGCAAGCGAAGCACTGTTATTCGCCTATGCAAAATTATTAGGTGAAAATAGTAAAACAGCAGAAGCGCGGACTATTTTTGAGAGGCTTCATTCAGAAAGTCCTAAAAATGAAGAAATATTGTTTGCTTTAGGGCTGTTAGCTTTAGAGGTAAAAGATGGCAATCAGGCCAAACATTATTTTAACCAACTGGTTACTCTAGGTGATGGCGGTAAGCAAGCATCCTATTTTATGGGGCTTTCGGAAGAGTTAAATAAGAATGTCGATGCTGCTTTGATTTGGTTTGCCTCTGTTCCTGCCGACAGTTCACGCTTTCAATCGGCACAATCTCGCTATGTTAACTTGCTTGCAGATAATGGACAGTTAGATAAAGCACGGTTACATCTAAAGTTATTACGTAAAGAGCAACCGAAACAGGCGGTTCAATACTATATATTTGAAGCCTCCTTCTTGAGAGAGCGGCAACAAAATCAGGCGGCGTTTGATTTATACAGTGAGGCATTGAAAAGTACGCCAAAGAATATTGAATTATTGTATGGTCGTGCGATGACCGCGGAGTCTCTTCACCGTTTAAATTTATTAGAAGATGACTTGAAACAAATATTAGACATTAATCCTAACAATGATGTGGCGCTGAATGCACTAGGATATACACTGACAGATCGAACCGATCGCCATCAAGAAGCGCTTGTGTTAATTGAAAAAGCGTTAAGTTTGAAGCCAGATGATCCCTTTTATTTAGATAGTTTGGGTTGGGTGTATTATCGTTTGGGTAATTTAGAGGCTGCGGTACGTTATTTAAAACAGGCCGTTGAATTACAAGATGATGTTGAGTTTTTGGCTCACTTGGGTGAAGTGCTATGGCAACAAGGAAGGCATGCGAAAGCGAAGATAATATGGCAACAAGGTTTAAAACAAACAAAAGAAAATGAGTTGTTAAATGACACCATGCGACGATTTGGTGAATAAAATGTTCCGCAGTATTTTTGTTATTGGCTTCATTCTTATTTCAACAGTTGCCTGTGTTCCTGTGTGGCAAACAAAGCCAAATGTCAGTCCAGAATCATTATTTGAGACACGGTATAAGGAGTTAACCCAGCTTGAACAATGGAAAATAAAAGGTCGAACAGTTATTACTCAAGGTAGAGAGGCCTGGAATGTAGGGCTGCGCTGGCAAGAAGATCGAGGTGTATACCAAATCAAATTAGAAGGGCCTTTTTCTCAAGGTGGCGTAAGCTTAGAAGGTGAAAATGGACACGTTGTGCTAACGATGGCAGATGGTGAAAAGCTATCGGCGACCAATCCAGAAGGATTACTATTAGAAGCCGTTGGCTGGAACTTGCCTGTTAGCGCGTTGCGAGATTGGATAAAAGGTATTCCATATAGTAAGGAGGCATTTGAGTCTGTTAGTTATGATGATAAAGGTCGGATTACATTTCTAGTCCAACAGGGGTGGAATGTTGAATTCTTGCGTTATGTGCCATTTCAAACATATTCAATGCCATCAAAGGTCTTTATTAAACATCCTGACTTGAGTCTTCGCTTAGTCATCACTAGTTGGAATGATCTTAAATGAACTCATGGCTTTCGCCCGCAAAAATAAACCTTTTTTTACATATCACCAGCCAACGAGATGATGGTTATCATGAATTACAAACCGCATTTCAGTTTCTAGATTATTGCGACACCCTGAGCTTTGAGCTGACTGCTGAGTCTGATGTTCAGCTACTGACCGCCATTGATGGTGTTAAGCACGATGATAATTTAATTGTACGTGCGGCAAAAGCACTGCAACAATATGCGGGTATCAATAAAGGTGCTTTGATTACATTAGAAAAGCATTTGCCTATGGGGGGCGGTTTAGGTGGTGGTAGTTCTAATGCCGCTACTACCTTAGTTGCGCTCAATCAGCTGTGGCAATGTAGTCTTTCTAATGATGAATTGGCTCAAATTGGACTTGCTCTGGGCGCAGATGTACCTATTTTTGTTTATGGTTATGCCGCTTGGGCTGAAGGTGTAGGAGAAGAATTGACCCTTATATCACCAGATGAACCTTGGTATGTTGTTATTGCACCCAACTGCCATGTGTCGACAGCTGAAATATTTTCATCTTCGGAATTGACACGGGATTGTAAATCAATGACAATAGCCGGCTTCCTTTCGGGGGAAGGCAGAAATGTCTGTGAAGATGTAGTGATAAAACACTATCCTGCTGTTGCTGAGGCACTAGATTGGTTAGCACAATATGCCAAGCCTAGAATGACCGGAACAGGTGCTTGTGTATTTGCTGACTTTAAGAGTCAGGAAGAAGCACAACAAGTGATGGATAGTTTGCCGAGTGATTGGCAAGCCTTTATTGCGAAAGGCTGTAATAAGTCGCCTCTTTACAAATAATTGACTTCTTTTAGAAGAAAAAAGAAGCCAAGACTGACTGCAAAATGTTAAAATAAGTTTATCTGTTGGGGTATCGCCAAGCGGTAAGGCACAAGGTTTTGATCCTTGCATTCCCAGGTTCGAATCCTGGTACCCCAGCCACTTTTTTGTTTTGC
>WTAY01000246.1 GCA_013139345.1 Methylophaga sp.
ATTTGCTGTGTACCTTTATAGTCTTGCTGGTCAATACGTTTCAAATCACGTTCATTAATTCGTCCTACATAGCCTACTGCATGGGCAAATAAAGCACCTTGTGGATAATGACGAATCAATCTCCCAACGACATCAACGCCTGGGAATCGATTCCTATTTACCGAAAATACCGCCACTTCTTGTTCGGTTAATCGCTGACGAAAAATAAACTGTCTAAACCTTCGTTGACGTTTAATCCGCTTTTTAATCTCTGCGATCTCTTCGTCTGTTATTGAAAACATCTGTGCTAATTCTGCTAGTGTAAGCTCTAGATCAGGTACATTTTCAGGTGTAAGTTCAAGGCTAAAAGTAGGAATGTTTTCAGCAAGAATGACGCCATTGCGGTCATAGATCAGTCCCCGCTGCGGTGGAAGAGGCCCAATATCGACGCGATTTTGATTGGATAGTGAACTAAAATGCTCATATTCAACGATCTGTAAGATAGCCAGTCTCACCATGACGACAATAAACAATATTCCTGCAAATAAGGCTGCAAAAATCAAACGATCATTAATTAATCGACCTTCACGAAAATGATCTTTTAAGGCAAACCGACTAGACACAAGAAGGTATCAACAGCATAGAGAAATAGAAACAGACCAATTTAATGAACATGAAATGTACGTCTAACACCCCGTAAGATGTGATATACCACTGGCCATATCAACATGCTCATAATAGCAGGCATCCAAAAAGTCCAGCCTGCGCTATGAGATGCAACAAACACAAGTAAAATCTGCAATAAAAGTATCAATGAAAAAACACTGAGTGCCTGTTGCCACATAGGGTATTGACGTAATTGTAAATGAAACTGTAAAACCAAATAGACAAGCAAGGAATAAGAAAATGCTAATAAACCCAAGACACCACCTAACATCACGTCCATCAACAAGCCCATGCTCCAAGCGAAACTAATACCAACACGTTGAGGAGCAGCTAGCGCCCAATATATGAGTGTTATTCCAAC
Organism: Methylophaga sp.; assembly: GCA_013139345.1. Classification (GTDB taxonomy): domain Bacteria; phylum Pseudomonadota; class Gammaproteobacteria; order Nitrosococcales; family Methylophagaceae. The sequence goes on from WTAY01000246.1 coordinate 1,007, forward strand.
AAATTCAGGGCGAAATAATCGAGCAGAATCAGGTAAAGGAACGAGAGTTAATAAAGCGGCAATAATAATCGTCGTAATAATTACGCCACCACCATTGGATGATTTACTCATTACTCTCAAGCTCCCCGACTATTTCACTGTCATCAAAAGTGCCAAAAGACTCTGCAGCAAGTACCAATAAAACCTCTCTGCTCGTTGACAGTTTGGCTGCTGGTTCTACTAGAACATGTGCAAAGGCCTGACCTTGGGCGGAGCTCACAGACACAACACGACCGACAGGGTATCCCACAGGAAAACGACCGCCAAGACCCGAGGTAACCAGTAAGTCTCCCACTCGAATATCCGCATTATGGGGTATATGCTCTAGCTGTAATGATTTACCTAAGCCTCTCCCCGTAATAACTGCTCGAACGCCATTACGGTTGACCTGAACAGGAAGAGCATGGCTCGGGTTAGTCAGCAAAATAACATGACTTGAGACGGTGCTTACTTGTATCACCTGCCCCATCACACCGGTGGCATCTAAAACAGCTTGTCCGACAAAAACGCCATAACGTTCACCTTTATCAATCACAACTTGTTGCGAGAAAGGGTCGAGATCTATCGCTAAAATTTCAGCAACCTTTACCCGTTCAGGCAAGCGAAAAGAAGATCCTAATAATTCTCGTAAACGCATATTTTCACGTTGCAAATCTTGTAACCTTTGCAGTCGAATACTGTTAGATAAGTTGATCGCTTCTAATTGCGTGTTTTTTTCTTTTAATTCTTTACGGTCTTGGAAAAAGTCACTCATCCACTCACCCGTATCACTAGGTAATGAAGCCAATGTTTGAATGGGATATACAACAACGGATAAAACATGACGTACGGGGGAAAAGTAGTTCATTCTAGAATCTAGAAAAAACAATACCGATGATGCTATTAAGGCTAATAGCAATCGCGTATTTAAAGAAGGATTGTGGGTAAATAAAGGTTTAATAATCTAGTGCCCAAAAACTAAAAAACCTTTGCAGACAAACTATCTGCAAAGGTTGTGAGATGCGTCTATCTATTACTCATAAGTAAAGATATCAGTGCCTCTTTCATCCATCATTTCTAATGCTCGACCACCACCACGTGCAACACACGTTAATGGATCTTCAGCAACCAATGCCGGCAGTCCTGTTTCTTCCATTAATAAGCGGTCTAGATCACGTAAAAGTGCACCACCACCCGTCAATACCATGCCACGTTCAGCAACATCAGCACCTAATTCAGGGGGTGTTTGTTCTAAGGCTGTTTTAACGGCAGCAATAATACCCGCTAATGGATCTTGTAATGCTTCAAGGATCTCATTGCTATTCAATGTAAAGCTACGAGGAATACCTTCGGCCAGATTACGACCACGTACTTCCATCTCTTTAACTTCATTGCCCGGATAAGCGGAACCGATTTCTTTTTTAATTTTCTCAGCAGTTGCTTCACCAATCAATGTACCGTAATTTCGACGTACATAACTAACAATGGCTTCATCAAATAAGTCACCACCAATGCGAACCGATGCTGAATAAACAATACCATTTAGTGAGATAACAGCGACTTCCGTTGTACCACCGCCAATATCAAGCACCATTGAACCGCTTGCTTCTTCAACGGGCATGCCGGCACCGATAGCCGCAGCCATTGGTTCTTCAATTAGATAAACATCTCTTGCGCCAGCACTTGCTGCTGATTCACGAATAGCACGACGTTCAACTTGTGTTGAACCACAAGGTACACAGACTAATACGCGCGGGCTAGGTTTTAAGAAACGACCTTCATGTACTTTACGAATAAAATGTTGCAACATTTTTTCCGTCACGGTGAAGTCAGCAATAACACCATCTTTTAATGGTCTAATCGCTGTAATATTTCCAGGTGTTCGGCCTAACATTCGCTTAGCTTCAACACCAACCGCAGCTATTGAGCGCGGACCTCCTGGTCCTTTATCTTGTCGAATTGCAACAACTGAGGGCTCATCAAGGACAATACCTTTGTCACGTACATAAATCAGCGTATTCGCTGTACCAAGATCGATCGAAAGATCGTTAGAAAATATTCCACGTAAACGTTCAAACATTAAATAAACCACAGATAAGAACTGAAAAACGATACTTTATAATGCACTGGGCTGTTGAGCAAGCCAAGAATGATTTAAACTTCACACTTTGTTCATAAAAATAACCTCTGGAAGCGTCGATGAGTTTAGATAAAACCGATATCGAGAAAATTGCACATTTAGCAAGACTATCAATTGATGAAAATGATATTCCTGACTATACGCGGGATTTAAGCAATATTTTTACTCTTGTAGAAGAGTTAAGTAGTGCAGATACTAATGACATCACACCAATGGCACACCCTTTTGATGCTCATCAAAGATTGCGCGACGATGTAGTAAAAGAAACCAACCAACGTGAATTATTTCAATCAATTGCGCCAAAAACTGACGCAGGTGTTTATCTAGTCCCTCAAGTTATCGAATAACTGAACTCAGATATTAACGCTAAATACATAGATAATAACTACACGAATTACAGGCACACACATGCATAACAAATCTCTTTCTGAACTTTCAGCATCGTTACACAACGGTGAATTCAGCAGCGTTGAGTTAACACAGCACTATCTTGACCGTATTAATGCTCATAATGACAATCTAAATGCATTTATTACTGTCTGTGATGACCGTGCATTAGAACAAGCTAGAGCCGCAGATGAGCACTTACAACAAAAAACTGCGGGTGTTCTGGCTGGTATACCTCTGGCACATAAAGATATTTTTTGTACTAAAGGTGTACTAACAAGTAGTGCATCAAAAATGTTATCGAACTTTATCTCACCTTATGATGCCACTGTTGTTGAAAAAATTAATGCTGCCGGAATGGTTACATTGGGTAAAACCAATATGGATGAGTTTGCAATGGGCTCATCAAATGAAACCAGTTTCTATGGTGCAGTTAAAAACCCTTGGGATACAAACCGTGTTCCCGGTGGTTCTTCAGGTGGTTCTGCTGCTGCAATGGCAGCTAGATTAGCACCAATTGCAACGGGTACAGATACTGGTGGTTCTATTCGCCAACCTGCTTCACTATGTAATTTAACCGGTTTAAAACCAACCTATGGCCGTATCTCACGCTATGGCATGATCGCCTTTGCATCAAGCTTAGATCAAGCAGGCCCGATGGCTAAGAGTGCCGAAGATGCAGCCCTTTTATTAAATGAAATGGCAGGTTTTGACGAACGTGATTCAACAAGTATTGAACATGACGTTCCTGACTACACAGCAACTTTGAATGAATCATTACAAGGCTTACGCATTGGTTTACCAAAAGAGTTCTTTGGCGAAGGTCTTGATCCCAACGTAGCCGCAACTGTTGAAGCAGCCGTTAAAGTGTATGAATCTTTGGGGGCGACCGTTAAGGAAATCACCTTACCTAATTCAAGCCTTGCTGTACCGACCTATTATGTTGTTGCCCCAGCAGAATGTTCATCAAACCTATCTCGAATGGATGGTGTTCGTTTTGGTCACCGTTGTGACAACCCAAAAGATTTAGAAGATCTCTACACTCGTTCACGTGGTGAAGGTTTTGGTGAAGAAGTTAAACGTCGCATCATGACAGGAACATACGCACTTTCAGCAGGTTATTACGATGCGTATTACTTAAAAGCACAACAATGTCGCCGCTTAATTAGTAATGACTTTAAAGAAGCCTTTGACGATGTCGATGTCATCATGGGACCAACAGCACCAACGACCGCTTTCGCACTTGGTGATAAAACGGATGATCCTGTTGCCATGTATTTAGCTGATATTTACACAATCAGTACTAACCTCGCAGGCTTACCTGGCATGTCTATCCCTGCTGGTTTTGTAGATGGTTTACCTGTTGGCCTACAAATTATTGGTAATTATTTTGATGAAGCTAAACTATTAAATGTTGCTCATCGTTATCAGCAAGAAACTGACTGGCATCAACAAACACCTGCCGCTTTTAAATAATGAATAAAAGAGTGCGATACTTTAAGGTATCGCGCTTATTCATAATAGGATTCCAGCTATGAAAGCATCCGAACTCTTTCTCCGCAGTCTTGAAAACGAAGGTGTTGAATATATCTTTGGTATTCCAGGTGAAGAAAATCTGGATGTGATGGACTCTTTGCTAGAGTCCAAAATCAAATTTATTACCACCCGCCACGAACAAGGTGCAGCCTTTATGGCTGATGTTTATGGTCGTTTAACGGGGCGAGCTGGTGTTTGTTTAGCCACCCTCGGTCCAGGCGCAACCAACCTTATTACCGGCGTTGCAGATGCCAATATGGATCATGCACCCCTCGTCGCAATTGCAGGGCAAGCATCAACCAGTCGCCTGCATAAAGAATCACATCAAGTGTTAGATTTAGAAGCGATGTTTCTGCCCATCACTAAATATTCAACCCGTATTCTTAGCCCTGAAGTTATTCCAGAGATTATTCGTAAAGCCTTTAAAGTCGCACAAACAGAAAAATCAGGCGCTTGTTTTATCGAATTCCCTGAGAACATTGCTGAAATGGAGATTGATGACGAGCCATTGCGAGTCAAACATGCCACACCGCCAGAGCCCGCTATAGAACAAATTGAACGTGCAGCAGATCTTATTAGCAATGCTAAGAACCCAATTATTTTAGCGGGTAATGGCGTTGTTCGTTCTAAAGCATCACAAGCCCTATCAGAGTTTGCTCTCACACTCGGTATTCCTGTTGCGAATACCTTTATGGCAAAAGGTGTTATTCCATTTCGTCACCCAATGGCGCTGGGAAGTGTTGGCTTACAATCGAATGATTATATTAGTAGTGGTTTTGCCAATGCTGATGTCATTATCTGTATTGGCTATGACATGGTGGAATATCACCCGTATCTCTGGCATCCATCACGTGATCGCACTATTATTCACATTGATACTACCCATGCTGAAGTAGATGCTTATTACAGCGTTGTGCTTGGGGTTATTGGTAATATCAATCATAGTCTGAACCGTATTGCTGCTCTGAGCACACCACATCAAGACAAAACCATGCGACCTTTACG
>WTAY01000143.1 GCA_013139345.1 Methylophaga sp.
TTGCTAAAAGTTTTGATGCTTATTGGAATAATGAGCGCGCTTTTTCAATAACAAAACTTGCTCAAGGCTCTCCAGATAACACTGAAGTTTTAATGTTTAGAAAAAGTGTTAAGGAAAAAGTACTGCAGGACAATCTCACAATTTCTGTTAATAACGATGATTTTAACGTTTGGTTCCGGGACATGATTTGGGCGCGAGCTGAGATTATCTATGATCAAGTACGAGCAATAGATGATATTGATCACAATACACGTAAGTTTGTTGCCAACTCATTGAGAGATGTGGCCAAGGGTACGACTAGAGAACTATTGATAGAGTCTGCATATTTAGTGCCTGGTGATGATGCAGTAACGCTGTTGAAAGAGCTTGTAGGACGGAAGGTAAAAGTGAGAGCAATAACAAATTCACTATCATCTAATGACCTAACAACGAACCACTCTGGGTATGCGCGACGACGTCAAGAGTTACTTGAAAATGGTGCCGAATTATTTGAGTTTAGACCAGATGCACAGTCTTGTCAGGATCTAATTAAAGGCCCTATATCATGTGACGATGATACTTTGTTTGGCTTACATGCAAAGTCAGCAGTTTTTGACCGAGAAGTTGTATTTATCGGGTCATTTAACTTTAATCAACGCTCACTCTATTTAAATAGTGAACTTGGATTGCTAATTTATAGCTCTGAACTGGCAGAAGTAATTGCTCAAGATATTGAACAGAACTTTTCATTAGAAAATAGTTGGCAGGTCATATTGGATGAGAAGAACAATTTACAGTGGAACGGTATAAAAGAAGGGGTTGAGGTCCAGTATAGTCATGAGCCTGAAACGGGATTTTGGCGTCGGTTTAATTCGGGGTTTTTTTCAATATTTCCAGTCGAAAAATACCTATAATTACAGGAGCCTATAAGTAGAGTGTCAGGCTTGATAATGATATATATTAATTAAAATACAGGAGAAAAACGATGAGGTTAACAACTGTACTAGGATTATGTGTCTTATTATGGGGGGATGTCTATGCTGCACAATATGTTTTCCCTGAAAATGGACAATCAGCTGAGCAACAAGGTCAGGATGAATATTATTGTCATAATTGGTCTACACAACAGACGGGGTATGATCCCACAGTGATAGCACAACAAACACCTTCAGCAGAACCATCTCGGTCTCGTTCGGGGGCTCGCGGTGCACTCAGAGGTGCAGGTCGAGGTTGGGTAATTGGTGAGGTTGCTGATGGTGATAGCGGCGATGCAGCTCTGGCTGGCGCGGTTTTAGGTGGACTTAAAGGTCGTCGCGACAGTAGAAATGAGCAAGAACAGCAGAGCCAACAAATCAGTAGTGCCCAGCAAGGAAAGCAAGCTGATTACTTTAGAGCGCGAGCAGCGTGCCTTGAAGCGAAAGGTTACAGTGTAAAGTGATTGTTTAAGTTTGAATTTTATGATGATTTATAAGGAATATATTATGAATATACGAAAATTTAGCAGCATTATTTTAATAAGTAGCTTGGCTATTCTCGCTACTCCAACAGTATGGTCAGCTGATAGTATGCCTGAAAGTGCTTTTATTGAGGGCAAGGTTGATTTAACACCCGTTCCAGATAAGAGCGGTGCTTATCGCTATATTAAACCAGAGTTAGATTTAAAGAAATATAGCAATATCCTTATAGAGCCTGTGGAAATTTGGCTTCACCCTGACTCTAAATATAAGGGGATTCAGCCAGACACGTTAAAAGCAATGGCAGATAGTTTTGCACAAATTCTTGTTGATGAATTAGAGCCTGACTATACAGTTGTTAACACTGTTGGCGATGATACCTTAGTTGTTAGGCTTGCAATTATGGGGCTGAAAACTAAAAAGAAAAAACGGGGTTTACTTGGATATTTACCTGTTGCCCTCGTTGCTGGAGCCATTAATACGAATGCATTGAAACGAGTTTCACTTGTTGATGCTGGGATTGAGGCTGAGGTGTTAGATTCGACAACGGGTGAGCGTTTGGCAGTGCTGGTTGATACAGGCATTAGAGTACCAGAATCAAAAAGTAAAAAAGGTAAGCTTGCATGGAAGGATATAGAGATGAGCCTACGTTTCTATGCAAAACGTTTTAAAGCTCAACTTGATGAAAGCAGATGAAATGGCATTTAAATATAGTGAAAGTGATGTGCAATCAGAGGTAGTGGTGGGCATATAAAATTATGACTCGATTGTTTCTTTCACTATTATTTTTGGCATTATTTAATGTGACTACTTCATTTGTGTCTCTTGCAGCTGAAGTTCAAAAAGAAAGGCCCAAGATCGGCTTAGCATTAAGTGGTGGTGGCGCTAGAGGTGCTGCCCATATAGGTATTATTCAAGTACTTGAAGAGCTTCGCATACCTATAGATTATATTGCCGGAACCAGTATGGGCTCTATAGTGGGTGGCTTATATGCTTCTGGTATGAGTAGTGATGAAGTGGCACAACAACTGGAGAATATTGACTGGGATGACGTGTTTAATGATAAACCCTCTCGTCCAGAACGTTCCCAACGCCGCAAGAGTGATGACCTTCTTTATCTAGCAAAAGGTAAACTGGGTGTCAGTGATACAGGAGTGCAGCTTCCTAGTGCGGTGGTGCAAGGACAGAAATTTGATCTAATTTTGAAAGCATTGACTCTGCCTGTTGCAAGTATTGATGATTTTGACCTACTACCTATTCCATACAGTGCTGTCGCTATGGATATAGCAACGGGCGAAGAAGTTGTACTTAGCTCAGGTGACCTTTCACTTGCAATGCATGCCAGCATGGCAATTCCAGCTGCTTTTGCACCCATTGAATTAGATGGTCGATTACTGGTTGATGGTGGCTCAGCAAACAACCTTCCTATCTCGGTAGTAAGAGAGATGGGGGCAGATATTATTATTGCTATTGATATAAGTACGCCTTTGCTCAAAAAGGATGAACTTAATGGTGCTTTAGCCGTAATCGATCAGCTTACTGGGATATTAACAAGCCGAAATGTCGCTGCCCAAGTTAAGACTTTGTCAGAAAACGACATACTTATAGTCCCTGAATTAGGTACTATTTCTACGATGGGGTTTGACCGTGTTCTGGAAGCTATAGAAGTTGGGAGAGTGACGGGGAGAGAGGTGGAGTCAGAACTAACAAAATTGTCACTGGATGATGCCAGTTACCAAAAGTATGTCTCAGACCACAGTCGCTTTAAATGGCAAGAACCAGTAGTTGATTTTGTACGTTTCGATAATAACTCTTCACTTAATGAGGAGGTTTTAAGACAGCACTTTGCTATTACTACTGGCCAACCATTAGATATAAATGCCATTGAATCAGGAATTGAGGTTTTATATGGTTTAGATATTTTTCAAACAGTACGTTATGACGTTGTTAACGAAAATGGAAAGACGGGTATTATTGTAAATACACAGCAAAAGGCATGGGGAACGGATTCTATACAAAGTGGTTTAGAATTAAGTAGCGATTTCACGGGGCAATCATCATTTAATCTTGGCTTTGCATATACCAAACTACCCTTTAATTCATTAAATGGAGAATGGCGAACAGCTATTCAGCTCGGTGAAGACCTTGGGTTTTTAACTGAAATTTATCAGCCTCTTGATCCTGCTGCACGCTATTTTGTTAGTGCTGGAATATCATGGAGTAATCAGGATGTAAGGCTTTTTTCTGATCTTGGTAGTCGTGCAGATGCTGAATATGAAGTGGGAAAGTTGGAGTTACGCACAGCTATAGGAAGGAATATAGGTAAATGGGGTGAAATTAGAATTGGAATAAGTCGGTTTATTGGCGAGGCAGATGTCGCAGTAGGAGGGCCGACATTCGAAAACTTTGATTTTGATGATGGCTATTTCTTTGGAAGGGCTACAGTAGACACGTTAGATAATTTGTATTTCCCTCGATCTGGTTATTTAAGTAGTGTGAAATGGACCAGTGCTCGTGAAACATTAGGGGCTGATAGTAAATATGATCAAATCTTATTGGGTATGGCAGGCGCAAAAAGTTGGGGGGATGGAACATTAATTACCAGTCTAAGGTATGGAAGCACGCTTGATGGTGACAGCGCCCTCCATAATCGTTATCGATTAGGTGGTTTTATGAACCTTTCTGGTTTAGAAAAAAATCAATTATCGGGGCAGCATTTTGGCCTGATATCACTCGCCTATCAGTATCGTGTTTACCGAAGTCAACTTTTCCCTGTGTACGCTGGAGGGGTAGTACAACTTGGTAATATATGGGAAGAAAAAAGCGATATAAGTGCCAGTAACTTAATTGGCAGTAGTACTGTTTTTATAGGTGCTGATACCCCTATAGGTCCACTTTACCTTGGGTATGGTGTGGCTGAAGGTGGCAATAAAGCAGCCTATCTATTCTTAGGACAACCATTCTTTTAAAACAGCTTTGGAGGAAATATGACAATTAAGTGGTCTAACGAGGACAATCTTATTGTAATTCATGTCTCAGGTATTTTGACTAAACCTGATTTAGATAACTGCCAATCAGAAATTGAACCAATCGTTCAGAAAGGTCAGGCAAAGCTGTTGGTATTAGTAACAGATTTTGAAGGTTGGGATGACAACTCCGGAGATTGGACAGATCTTTCTTTTGGTGAACGTAATGATCAGTACATGGATAAAATGGCAATTGTGGGTGAAGAAAAATGGCAACTTTTAACTGAAATGTTTACCTTAAAAGTGTTACGCGAATTTCCAATAGAATACTTTAAATCTGGGCAAGAAGAGTTTGCGAGAGAGTGGCTTGGATAAAAGAAGCAAGTATTTAGCGTGTTTTTTGGTGGCGGTGTTTTTTATAGCTGGGTGTACGACTGTACCCGTCAAAAAAGAGCTGATATTTAATGCTTTAGTTCTGGATAATAAATCTGGATCAGATTTAGAGTATGTAAGGATTGAAGCAAGAAATACGGGGGCGTTTGCATCTTGTGGGGTGATCCTCAGAGGAACATCCTGCTCGACTACATTCAGAACTAGGACCTACCAAGGTAATTCTGTCTACATTACATGGGTTAAGGATGGACAAGATCAGCTTGTTGGGACTTTGTTTGTTGAGCAATCTGAAACTATAAACTATGAAATGGCAGCTCGAATAGTGATTATGTTTAATTCAGACAATGATGTCACTGCAAAGTTTATGTATTAGATGTTCCATAGAGCCAACAAATACTATAGCTAATCTACCTCAGGCATTCCGCCTTATGTAAATCGATAGCAGTAGATCGTCGTGCTGGTTTTCCTTTAAGCTTTTCAATATTCTGGAATAATTCACGGCAATACTCGGATGTTTGACTCAGTGTTTTAGTGGTGATTTCAGTTGAAATGGTAGGTGCATCATTTAACATTACAGAAGGAGATGAATGTGGTAATGCCTCTTTTTTTGCCGTAGTTGTTGAGCGAAGGTTTGTCTCAATCCATTTATCTTCTTGTTTGCACAAGTTTACAAATGTTGTACTAGTTAATTCACCTGCGGTGTTAATAAATCGTGTATTACGACAAAATTCACCACCTACATTATCAGTTGATAATATAGTGATGACGCCAGCATTTGATGTGTCGTTATTCTTCCATACATGACTACTACCATCTGGACTGTTATTGAGCGCTTCTTTTGCTGTAGCCCTTAGCGTATCCCAGTCAGAATCTGACAGGATTGTTAATGCAGAGTTATCCTCTAAATTCAGGTTTAAATCTAGTGCATGAGCAGGTATTAGTGCGAAAGCTGAAGCTACGAGTAATGATGTTATAGTGGCCTTCAATAAGTTTACATGCATGTTGGTTTCCTGATGATGAAGCAAAATAATAAGCTTACATAAAGTATAACAACAGAAGGTATGTAGGGAAAAAGTTATTTCACTGTTAAATATGCATTACATACAGGCATAAAAAAAGCGCTTGGTTTTATCCAAGCGCTTATTCTATATGGCGTCCCCAAGGGGGTTCGAACCCCTGTTACCGCCGTGAAAGGGCAGTGTCCTAGGCCTCTAGACGATGGGGACCTAAAACTATTTCTTCCGGTTGCTTGGTGGAGCTAGACGGGATCGAACCGTCGACCTCTTCACTGCCAGCGAAGCGCTCTCCCAGCTGAGCTATAGCCCCGATGGGCTGTTACTCCCGAAAGGAAGCGCACACTATAAGGATTTGAATTTAGACTGTCAACATAATATTTCAAATAATTTAAAACAAATAGAATTCATGACGGAGAATTAATTCTATTAATGGTGAGGTTGTCTATAGATAAAGCTAATAAGTGATTGATGTATCGCATATGGTAGCTTTTTTTAGAGGGGAATAGATTCGAAAGTTTGATGAATTTCTATTTCTGTGCGATAAATTGGGAATTGTTTTTTGTTTAGTTTAACTAAACTATAGATTGAGGTATTCCATTAAAGATGGTTATGCGCAGACTGACTATTTTATCTACAGCACTTTTAATGTGCTTTTCTTCATTGTCTATGGCCGAATCTGGTCATCAACAGTGTAAGACTGATAATCATAATAAATATTTACCTATTGCTGACCATAAGCAAGAAACTGCCGTTGATGTTAAAGCTGATAGTGTTCAGTTGGTCGAAGAAGGAACTTCTGTCTTTACGGGTAATGTTGAAGTCACTCGTTCAGGGCAAGAATTAAAATCAGATCGGGCTACTTATAATCAACTATCGGGTAATGTAACGGCTAATGGCAATGTTCAAATGCGTGATAGCGATATTATTCTTAATTCTGAACAAGCAGAATGGTCTTTATCAAATGATGAAGGGACGTTACTTGATGCTGATTACCGTTTGCGTGAAAGTCATGCTCGTGGGAAAGCCAATCAGGTTTATCGACAAGGGACTGAAAAAACTCTTTTAAAAGATGCAACATATACTACGTGTGATGAAGGGAGTGATGCATGGCTGTTAGAGTCCAGTAACGTTAAGTTAGATCATGTTACCGCGGTAGGTGAGGCTAGAGATGTTGTTATTCGACTGGGGGGGCTGCCAGTGTTCTATACGCCGTATATTAGTTTCCCATTAAATGATGAACGAAAGTCAGGATTTTTAACTCCTATGGTGGGAAGCTCTGATGAGACGGGGTTTGATCTTAGAACACCCTACTATTGGAATGTAGCGCCTAATGCAGATGCGACGATAACACCTCGTTATATGGCTGATAGAGGTTTTATGTTGAATGGAGAATTTCGATATTTAACAGAGCAACATCAAGGCGTGCTTGATGCAGGTTTTCTTGCAAGTGATGATTTAGAAAAAGATGACGATATTTTGAATCCTTACTATAAAGAAGATAGGAAACATTTCTCTTTACAAAATACAAGTCGATTAGGTTCTCGTTGGCACAGTAATATTGATTACAATTATGTATCAGATAAGGCGTATATCGAAGATTTTGCATCAAGCTTAAGTTTGACAAGTACAACACACCTTAAGCGACAATTGAATGTAGGCTATGCGGGAAATAACTGGAATTTTGTAGGTCGATTGCAAGGGTATCAAAACTTAACAAGTGTTAGTAATCCATATCAACGCTTACCGCAACTTCTTGTTACTGGGCTATTTCCTGAGCAAGCCATGGGGCTAACCTATGGTATTACTGCAGAATATGTTGCCTTTGATCATGATGATAAAGTAAAGGGACAACGTTTTAATCTAGAACCTTCAATCAGTCTTCCATGGAGTTCAGCAGCAGCCTTTGTAACACCTCGTATTGCATTGAATCATACTCGTTATGATTTGGATGAAAATGGTGGTACGATTTCTAATGATGATCCGACGAGAACTTTACCAATTGTAAGTGTTGATAGTGGCTTATTCTTTGAGCGAGAATTAAGATTTTCTAATAGCAACTATATCCATACGCTTGAACCAAGAGCATTTTATTTATATATCCCAGAACGTGATCAATCAGATATCCCTATCTTTGATAGTAGTTTGAGAACATTTAGCATGGGGCAATTATTTTCTCATGATAGATTTACGGGTGCAGATCGGATAGGGGATACCAGTCAACTTTCCTTGTCTTTGACGTCGAGAATTATTAATCAAGAAACAGGAAAAGAGAACTTACGCGTTAGCCTTGGACAGATTCAATATTTTAAAGATCGCAATGTAACACTTCTTAATACAGCTCCAGAAACACAATCTGATTCTGATATGGTGGCTGAAGTTGTTGCTTCTATTGCTAAAGAATGGACAGTACGAGGTGAAATGCAATGGGATCCTCATGGTGATACAAATAATATGTCAGCATTAGGGCTTAATTATCGTGGTGAGCAAGGTCAATTATTAAACCTTTCTCATCGTTATCGTCGTGATGGACTTGAACAAGTTGATATCTCAACTCGAATTCCATTTAACAAACAATGGAGCATCGTTGGACGTTGGTATCATTCAATTAAAGATAGCCGAACACTAGAAGGTTTGGCGGGAATTGAATATGATAGTTGCTGTTGGGCAACCCGTTTAGTTGTGAGAAACTATGTTAATAGCTCAACAGATCAGGATAGAAATTTGGCTATTTTCTTCCAAATCGAATTAAAAGGCCTTGGTAACTTTGGTAAAAAAACTGAAACGTTATTAGAAAAAAATATATTAGGCTACGGTTCATAACATTATTGAACCTAGTACATTAAAAGCTGTCGTATTGTTCAGAATTATACATTTTGAATAACGGCGGCTTTTTTACTGTTTAGCTTTTCTCCTTTAGAATGCTTAACTGTCTTAACTTAAAATTTGTTGGAAATTACATGATTAGAATTTTACTGTTTACCTTGATGATGGTCAGTACCGCTTGGGCTGAACCATTAGATAGAATTATTGCTGTGGTAAACAATGAGGTGCTGTTAGAAAGTGAGCTAGTCGAGATGGAGCGGACAGTTAAGCAACAGTTACGCCAGCGAAATTCCAATATGCCTCCGCGGGATATATTACGTAAACAGGTGTTGGAGAGATTAATTGTTCAACGTGTACAGATTCAAAAAGCATCTCGAGTAGGAATTAGAGTTGGGGATGATGCTTTAAATGCCGCACTACGACAAATTGCAGGCAATAATAATCTGACATTACGTGAGTTTCGAGATGTTCTACATGGTGATGGTTTAGATTTTACAGACTTTCGCGAGTCAATTCGTGAAGAAATGATTATCAGCCGTCTACGTAAGGCCTTAGTGGATGATAAAATTCTAGTCTCTGATCGTGAAATAGATAATTATTTAGCAACACAAGCCGTACAAGGTGCGGTTGAAACAGCCTATCAATTGCTCCACATATTAATAAGTGTTCCTGAAGCCGCTTTACCTGAGCAAGTGCAGTCTGCACAAGAGAAGTTGACTAAAGTACAGAGCTTACTTGAAGCTGGCACTGATTTTTCTGAAGTGGCTGCTGGATATTCTGATGGGCAAAATGCGCTTGAAGGTGGTGATTTAGGCTGGAGGAAACAGGGAGAGCTACCATCATTATTTGCTGAAACAGTGCCAACTTTAACGATTGGGCAAGTGAGTGACCCTCTGCGAAGTGGAAGTGGTTTTCATTTAGTGATGTTGGCAGATAAGAAAAGCGAAGAGACTCACCTCGTTAAACAAACACTAGCGAGTCATATTTTGATAAAAACAAATGAGTTAACGACGGATGATGATGCTGAGAAACGTCTGAATCAGCTGTTGGAACGAGCTATAAATGGTGATGATTTTGCAGAACTTGCTCGAGCACATTCAGATGATACGGGCTCAGCTATCGAAGGCGGAAGTTTAGGTTGGAGTAGTCCTGGTGTTATGGTGGCTGAGTTTGAAAAGGAAATGGATGCCTTAGCTGAAGGAGAATTGAGTCCTGTATTCAAAAGCCGTTTTGGTTGGCATCTCATTAAAGTTTATGAACGTCGTGAACAAAATATGGCAGAAGAATACAACCGAAATAAAGCACGAGCACAGATCAAGAGTCGCAAAGTTTCTGAAGAGTTAGAAAGTTGGTTACGTCAATTACGTGATGAAGCCTATATTGAGTATCGAGATCTTTGAGTACGGTTAACCGAATTGCTCTTACTGTAGGAGAGCCAGCAGGTATCGGTCCTGATCTATGTGTTCTTCTTGCTCAA